>DJVD01000226.1:20635-41613 GCA_002440805.1 Chloroflexi bacterium UBA6265 | reverse complement strand
ATCGTGTACACCGAAGGCATGGGTTTCAGCAGCGACGACGGCGATGGCCTGACGTTGGTAAGCACGGGCTTTGTACGCGACAAATCGTTGCCGGAAGGCGATGCCGCCGTGATGGTGAGCGCCACTGGCACCACGGTGTACGCCGCCCGGGTGTACAGTCGCGAAACCGCACCAACGCCGATGGCCCGCGATGCGGTGACCGCACTCCAGGCGACACCGGCCGGTAGCGGTGAGGAGCAGATTGATGGTTTAAGTGCCACCGGCGGGGCGTGGGATCGTTTTCCGCAAACAGGCGATCCACTGCTGCGCGACCTCGTTCCAGTTCAGGTCCGGTACGATCCGCCGGCAGCTGCGCCGGCAACACCTGCCGGATAGAGCCAGACGCCTTCAATGAGGGATATTCGCGGATTGTCACTGAATTATTGGGCCACAATCCATATACATTCATGCGTTCGATTCGATAGAATGCGAGTGTCTTGAATCGCCCGTCATAGCAGATGTGGGATGCAAGGGAACCGAACCGGGCCCTGTATCGTTCAAGGTGGTGTGGATATGGCGCGTGGCGTGCGTATCTGTTTGGCCAGGGTATCGTGAGGATACCCGTAATTAGGGAGAAGACTTGTATGGTACGGAAACTCACAGCGCTCTTCGCGCTTGTACTCGCGCTCGGTTTGGCCGTTATGCCGGCTGCAGCCCAGGATGTGACAATGGACGATGCCTCCGAGTTCGGTCTCGAAGGCGGGTACATGCGCATGTATATGGCCGATCCGTCCGCCGAAGCCACTCCATCAGCAGACCTGCTGGGTGTGATGGTTGCCGGCTTCCAGTTCGATAGCGCTGATAGCGCCGAAGCCGCATTTGAAGAATTCTCCTGCGGTTTTGCAGGTGGCTTCATGGGCGCTAATGATGCCCAGGATTGTGATGGTCTCACCGAGGCTGGATTCACCGTAAGTGATGTTGAAGGCATTGGCGACAAGGCCATCGAGATCACGGGCGAAGCCAATGTTGGTGGCCCAACCCCCGTAACCCTGCTCTCTATCCAGAGCGAAAACAACCTCTTCATGGTCATCACCCTCGGTTCTGACGAGCCAGGCTCCAGCGATGCCATTGGCAAGTTCCTTGCCGATGCCGAGCCGGTCGACACTGAAGTTGAATTCAGCGACGATGGCACATCCACCGGTGGTTTCTTCGACATGGTGCCGCAGGAAGGCGACGACGAGATCGCAGGCCTGATGCCGGTTTCCGACATGAACTTCTTTGAGGACGCCGAAAGCACTCCGGCTGCCTAACATTGTTCGCATCCTTCGGGATTGAACGCTCCAGAGCCCGCCTCGACACCCGTCAGGCGGGCTCTGATATGAAACGAGGATTGAATGAAGAAGTTGCTCCTAACCCTCACCCTCTTGCTCAGCCTGGGATTCTCCCTGCAGGGCGCGGCCGCCCAAACCCCCGATGCCAGCACCCCTGTGATGGGCGAGCAAATGGATGTCGAGGGCCTCGAAACCGTTTACGACCGCACCTATATGGTCGATTTCGAGACCATGATGGCTTCACCATCGGCGGACCTGGACTCTGCCGCCATGATGCGTGTGGTGAGCATTCAGGGGATGACGTTCGATTCCGACGATAACGCCGAGAAGTACCTGGACGATATGAAGAGCCAGATCGACGAGGCCAAGGAATCCAGCGACGAGATGGCCGACATCGAGGTGAAGGAACTTGAGGACATCGATAAGGATGGCTTCCTCATTACCACCTTCATGGAAGATCTCGATATGGCCACGAGCGCCATTATCTTTGTGGATGGCAATCAGGTGTTCATGATTGTTGCCATCGATGCCGACCTCGAATCCAGCACCAGGCTGGTTACAGACGTCGCCACATTCGTTGCCGACGCTGAATCCGGGTCCGATGACGTGACCTTCAGCGAAGATGGCACCTCAACCGGTGGCGTGTATGACCGCATGCCTGTTGCTGGCGACGAGCTGGTGAGCGACCTGCCGACTGTCTCCGATACGGTGCTGTTCGAAGCGGGCGAGTAACAAGCGGGCTTTTTTTCAGCATGTAAACCTTGCAGCCGTTCCTGTCATGATGGGAACGGCTGCAGCAGTTAGTGCTTGATTCCAATCTTCATTATGTATTATTGATGTATACAATTTTGCGATATCTGTTGACAGGATATAGCGATGAATCGAAGATCGTTGCTTGCCTACCTGGTCGCCCTGCCTCTTCCACTACGTGCATTAAGTCCAACCGAAGGAGCATCTGCTCAGGCATCATCAGAGCAATTGGACATTGATGGGCTGGTCTCGGCGTATGCGCGTCGTTATGAGATCGATGTTGACGCGATGCTTGAGGATCCGCCGACGGATATGAGTCAGGTGTACCGGAGTGTCGCTATCGAGGGGTACACCTTCGAATCCGAATCCGCTGCCCAAACCTACCTGGACGAGATAGAGGCCCAGGTGATCGAAGAAGAGAAGGCGGCGGACAAGGAGTACGCCGTCACGGTGGACGAACTCGACCCTGCCGAATTGAACGGCTTCATCTACACATCCAACTTTTTCACGTATATGGACGACCTGGTAATGGGCCTCACCGCCGTCGTCTTTGTGGATGGGAACCAGCTGTACATGGTCTGGGTTCGTGATGCCAACGTCGAAACCAGCACTCGATTGGCGATGGATATTGCCCTGGTGGTGAGCGAAGCCGAAATCAAGACAGACGAGGTCATCTTCAGTGAAGATGGCACGTCTTCTGGTGGCGTCTTTGATCGCATGCCAGCCGTCGGCGATGAGTTTGTGGAAGATCTGACGACCGTCACAGACATCGTCCAGATGGAGCCAGCCCGGTAGATTCTTTCATCACGATAATCCGCCTGACAGCCGCTTCCCCCATCCAGCGCCGCTGGTGTGGATCAGTGCGTGCTGCAACCCTCAGGCGGGTTTTCCGTATACTGCCTGTGTGCAATCCTGCACATACTTCCCGAGAGGTACCCCTGGTGAAACGAATTGCCCTGCTCGCCTGTCTGCTCACATTTATTCCTGCCGTGGGTGTCGCCGCGCAAACACCTATCGCCATCGAAGGATTGCAGGTGATTGCCGAGCGCCAGTATGCCTCGGAAACCGAGCAGGCGATCGATACCAGTGGCGATGGCGTGTTCCTGGTGAGCGCGCGCGTATACCTGTTCGATGAGGCCGACAATGCCGAATCCACCTGGGATACGCTGGTCGCTGCCGAATCGGTGGAGAAAGACTTGCCGAAAGACGATGCCTCATTTTCGTACGAAAAGACCGAGCTGAAGGATGTCGGCGACAGGGCCATGATCCTCAGCATCAATGCCGAACTCACCGAGGGCACTACGGGCACGTTCCGCACCGTTATCGCCCAGCGCGATGAGATGATCGTCACCGTCACGGCCATCGCAGGGTCTGCCGAAGCAGCCGAGATCGCCGATACGCTGGTGGCAGAGATGATCGAACGCGACCCTGCCGAATCCGAATCCACGTACGATGGCCTCGGAGCGTCAAGCGGCGGCGTGTGGGATGTGTTCCTGCCGGCCGATGCCGACGGACTGCAGGGCTTGCAAGCGTACGCCGATAAGGAAACCCGACCGGCCACAAACTAACGAGTACAATACGAATTGTAAGCACGTTCGCGCGGGCGGCAGCAAGTTGCCGGCCTCGCGCGAAGAAGAAGGGATCAGGCATTTCCATGACACACGGCTCGCAGGTGACCACCGAGCAGGTTCAGCAAGCGCTCGGGTTGGTGAAAGAGCCCGCCACTGGCCGCAACCTGGCCGATTTGAAGCTGGTAACCGATATCGTGGTTGAGAACGGCACCGTCCGCATTCACCTCGATTCGCTCACGCCCATCACCACCCACAAGCAAAAGCTGGAACGCGATATCCGCGCAGCGCTGGATACCATTGGCGGTATCGAACACACGGTGATCGATATGCGCACCAAGGTACGTCCCAGCGGTAGCGGTCGCACCGATGCGCAGCCCATTCCGGGTGTGCGCAATGTGATTGCCGTGGCCTCCGGTAAGGGTGGCGTTGGCAAGAGCACCGTGGCCGTGAACCTGGCCGTGAGTTTGGCCAAGGCGGGCGCCAAGGTAGGACTGCTGGATGCCGATGTGTACGGCCCCAGCATGCCGCTGATGATGGGTGTAAACGAACGCCCGCTGATGCGCGATAACAAGATCGTGCCGCTGCAGGCCCACGGCGTGAAGGTGATGAGCATCGGGTTCATTCTCGACCCGAACAAGGCGCTCATCTGGCGTGGCCCGCTGGTGGCCCAGCTGATTAACCAGTTCCTCAACGATGTGTTGTGGGAGGACCTGGATTACCTGGTACTGGATCTGCCGCCGGGAACGGGCGATGTGCAACTGACCCTGGTACAGAAGATTCCGATCTCGGGCGCGATCATCGTCACCACGCCGCAGGATGTGGCGCTGGCCGATGCGGTGAAGGGCCTGAAGATGTTCCAGGAAGTAAAAACACCGATCCTTGGCATTGTTGAAAATATGAGCTGGTTCCAGCCGCCGGGACAAACCGAGCGCTATCACATCTTCGGTGAAGGTGGCGGTGCCCGCACGGCTGAGGAAAATGGCGTGGAACTGCTGGCGCAAGTGCCGATTGAGATGGCGCTGCGCGAAGGTGGCGACAATGGCCTGCCAATGAGCCTGAGCGAGCCCAACTCACTGACGGCGCGGGAATTCATGGGCCTCGCCGAGGCAGTGGCTGTGCAGCTGGCCAACCAGGCGCTGACCAAGCCACGCAAGCCAACGATCATGCTGAAGACGGTCTAGATACCCGACAGCATGCAATCACGGATCACGTAGGGGCGGATTCGGCTGAGCCGATATCCGCCCCCGGCGTTCAGGTCACACAAGAGACCCGGGCTATGCGCCGGGATTCGCGTTCATGGCAGGAATTGTAGCCCCGTCCTGACCGATCGCANNTACCGGTGGCGCGCGATCCTCATGCGGGCTCTCTCGTTCATGGGCAGAACTGTAGCCCCGTCCTGAACGATCGAATGCCGGGCATTGGGCGGGTTCGGAAACGCGGCGGCTGCACACCAACCCGCCCCATTCTCGGCTGCGGCCTCGAAGGACGGGTCTACATTTGAATGCCCGGTTTTTTCATTCAATCGAATCGTAATGTCGACCCCGGCCGAGCGGTGCGAGAACCGGAGCGGGCGTACGGAGACTCTCGGCCAAGCATGGCGTTATCCCTTGCGGATGCGTGGGTCCATGTAATCGCGGACGGCATCGCCAAACATGTTGATGCTGAGCACGATTAGCGCCAGGGCCAGACCGGGATAGAGCACCGTCCACGGCGCGATTTCCATACTGGAACGGTTCTCGCTTAGCATCGAGCCGAGACTGGGTGTGGGCGGAATTGCCCCCAGGCCGAGATAGCTGAGCGCTGCCTCCATCGTGATCGCGCCACTCATGCTCAGGGCCAGTTGCACCAAAATAGGTGCGGCAACGTTCGGCAAGACATGCCGGCGCAAGATCAGCCATGTGGTCGCGCCACTGGCTTCGGCGGCATGCACATACTCGATGTTCTTCACGGTCAGCGTCGATCCGCGCACGATGCGGGCGAAAATCGGCGTTTGCACCAACGCAATCGCCAATACAATGCTGGGGAAACCGGCACCGATGATAGACACGATCAGGATCGCCAGCACGATGCTGGGAAAGCTGAACAACACATCCATCACCCGCATGGTGATGTATTCCTGCCAGCTACCGAGGTAGCCCGCGATGAGGCCGATTAACGTGCCCACAGCGGCCGCCACCAGCACGGCAGCCACGCCAACAACCATCGAGATCCGTGTGCCAAACAGGATACGGGAGAACACATCGCGGCCGAATTTATCGCTCCCCATCAAGCCGGCCTCGCCGGGGGCGAGCAAACGGTTAGGCGTATTCATCTTCTCGGGATCGCCCAGGTCCAGCCACGGTGCAAGCGCGGCCAGCAGGATAATGAGGACCAGCACCAGCGCTGCACCAGCCGCGATGCGATTGCTGCCGATCGCCTTGCGAATCGACCGTTTGCGTTGGACCAGTGGCTCCATGGGGAGCCCGGCGGCTTCGCTCATTGCGCCTTTCCTCCCACCCGGATGCGTGGGTCGACCAGGCCGTAAATGACATCCGTGATCAGGTTCATGAGCACAAAGGCACTGGCGATAAACAACACGGTGCCCTGCACCAACGGATAATCGCGCTGGTTCACGGCATCCAGGGCCAACCGGCCGATACCGGGAATGGCAAACACCTGCTCCACAATCACCGTTCCGCCGAGCATGTACCCGGTTTGAATACCGAGCACGGTAATCACGGGGATCAGCGAGTTGCGCAAGGCGTGGGTCATCACCACCGAGCGCTCCCTCAGGCCCTTCGATCGCGCCACGGTGAGATATTCCTTCCCGAATTCCTCCAGCATGGAGCTCCGCATCATCCGCATCATAGATGCTGCCAGCAAGGCACCCAGGGAAATGGTGGGCATGGCCAGGGATTTCAGGTTTGGCCACAAGCCGTCGGCGATCGGTACAAACCCGGTGGTCGGCAGGACACTCCATTTGGTGCTGACAAACAACACCAGCAATGTGGCGATAAGAAAGTTGGGCACGCTCAGGCCCAGCAGGGCTACCATGCGCAGCACCGTATCCGGCCAGCGACCACGATAGATGGCCGCCACGATCCCTGCCGGAATGGCGAGAATGAGGGAGGCAATGGTGGCCAGCACGGCCAATTCCAGGGTGACGGGTAATCGCGACGTTATCTCGGAGGCTACCGGTTTGCCGCTTTTCAGCGAGGTGCCAAAATCGCCGGTAAACACGTTGCCGATCCATTTGACGTACTGCACAGGCACCGGTTGATCGAGTCCGTATTGCGCCACCACCCGCTGGCGTTGCTCCGCGGAGATATCCTGGCCTACGCCCAGCAACACATCAACAAAGCTGCCCGGGATGAGGTGCATGGCACCGAACACCAGCATGGAGAGCCCAAGGAGGGTTGGCAGGAACACGGTAATCATGCGCCGGGCAAGAAAAGAAAACATGGAAAATCATCTAGCGTTAGAAAGCGGATGGCAAACGCGCAGGCGCGAGTACCTACCTTACCGCACATTGGCGGCAGGTCCGATGCTCGCGCCCGCGAAGTAATTATTCGCCGACCGTTGCTTCCGGCAGGGTCAACCATGTTTGCCAGGAGTTCGGCTCCCAGCCCTGCAGGCTCTTGGCTGCAGCGTAGTGGCCCGTGCGGGTGTTGATGAAGATGAGCGGTGCTTCTTCGGCGATCAGGATTTCGGCTTCCTGGTACACCGCCTTGCGCTCCTCGTGATCGCTCAGCGACCGTCCCTTGGCCAACAATTCATCCAGCTCAGGATTGCTGTACTGGAAGGCATTCACCGAGCCATCGGTGGTCAGCGCCGGGTAGAGCGCGCGATCGGGATCGTTACCCGAGCCGTTGTAACTCACGAAGCTTTCGAAATCGCGGGCCACCCATTTATCGATAAATGTGCCCCACTCCACCTGATCGAGTTCAACGGTGACGCCGATTTCCTTGAGCTGGTCCTGGATCACCAGGGCGATATTCACGAACTCGATGCGGTTTGAACCCACAGTGATGCTGAAGGTGAGATCGCTGGCGCCAGCTTCTTCCAGCAATGCCTTGGCACCTTCGCGATCAAGTTCGTAGTTTGGCAGGGCGGAGAGATCATTGGCCCAATCACCCAGCGTCGGCACAAGCGGCCCAGTCACCTGGCCAGCGCCGAAGAAGACGCTATCCACAATGGCCTGGCGGTCGATCGCCATGCTGAGCGCCTGGCGCACTTGCACGTTATCGAATGGAGCAACGCCGCAGTTGAGGCCAAGCAGGTAATAATCAGACGATTCCTGGTCAATCACCCGAATGGAGTCATCGCCACGGGCCGTATCGATAATCACCGGATCCACCAGGGAGCTGATATGGATTTCGCCGGTACGTACCGCCGCGAGGCGTGCGCTTTCTTCCGGCATGATGTTGTACCGCAGGTTCGGGGTAACCGGCTGTCCCTCGCGCCAATAGCCATCGTGGGCCACAAGGGAGGTTTGCGTGTCTTTTACGTGTTCCTGGATCTTGTAGGCACCGGTGCCGATCATTTCGGTTTGGAAATCGGTATCGGGCGAGTNNGAGTTCGGCAGGATCGAGGCATAGCCAGCAGAGAGACCCGCCATGAACGGGCCGAAGCTCTGCTTGAGCGTAAACGTCACGGTGAGTTCATCGGTAGCTTCTACCGATGCTACGGGCTCGAACTGGCTGGCCCAAACGCTGCCGCCCTCCGGATCCATCAGGCGCTCAAAGGTGAATTTCACATCCTCAGCGGTAAGCGGATTGCCGTTGTGGAACGTAACACCCTCACGCAGGGTGAACACATAGGTGGTCTCGTCCGGCTGTTCCCAGCTTTCGGCGAGGATGCTCATCGGCATGCCATCGGCATCAAAGATGATGAGGGTTTCATACACCAGCGCCATCAGCTCGAAGCTGGAGGCAGCGGTCACCATGGCCGGATCCCACCCCACGGCTTCTTCGGCCTTGCCGATGATGATGGTATCGCCAGCCTGGGCGGCGGCACGGTACGGAATGGTGCAAAAACTGCCCACGGCGGCAGCGGCTCCGACCGATTTAAGCAACGAGCGACGATTGACAGATGGCATCTGCATGGCTTGTTTCCCTCCATTTTTCTGTGATTGGATCACGGTAGACCGTATACATCTTGCGCCAGAATTGGCTTGAAGGCAAGTGGTTCCGGGGTAGTGGGTGCACACTGTCGCTGGCCGGGAACGGTGAACACCCTTAGGCGAACGCCGGGAGCGATGGGGAGTACCCGCCTCCCCCGCACACGATGTTATGCGATGCAAAAAGCGGACTTACCATATGCCGACGATCAACCTCGGTGGGCAACAACGACATCTGCCGGCGGGCACGCAATAGACCGGCTGCTGATGTTAAATCTGCTACGCCGGCCTACGCTCGTGTCTGTAGATTGTTTGCCACCTGCTCGAGTTCATGTGGCGCTCCACCGAGATCGTTTTGGGCGATGCGGTGGGAACTAAACCATTCGAGGGCGTCTATACGCATATCCCCCTTGTTCCAGATACTGCGCCTCCCACGGGCCTCTTGTGTAATCGAATACTGATGCTGCGTATGATTTGCGGCATCGCGCCAGGTGACAGTCTGGACATGCGCCGATAAACCCGGTTGCACGTATTCGATGTGTGGGTGTGCACTATCTCCACTCGTTGACGACTGATGCGTCCGCAATCTTCCCGTCGGATCCGGATGTGGTTGGTGCCTGCTGCAAACTTCCTATGTTCCGGGGAGTGAAGCGCGGTTCTATCGAAGTTTTCGCCTGATCACCCATGCTTTCGAGGCTTATGCCTCTCGTCGGCCCATGTAGGCGCCGAACTATTTTCCTGGCCGGGTGGCCGCTTGATGACTTGCCGGTTTCCGATCTCACGCTGGTTTACTACGACCAAACCGTGCGGAAACCCGATAGCTACGCCGCGGTGGAACATCCGTTGCAACTGGCACTCCGGGCATCTGACTCCCGACGCGCCGGCTAGGTGAATACTTCACCGTTGCTGAAGGAATGGGTACCGATGACCTGACATTTTCCAATAGCCATCTGCTTGCTATTGCCCGAATTCTCGTTGCCCTTCCCGGGCGGTGCAGGTTCGGTTCATTTCTTCGTACCCCCATCCTAAGGAGGTGTGACGGGTTTGTCAATAGGTATTGTCTACAATCTACAGATGTTCGACAGGCTTTGCTTCAGGCCTCTCCGGCCAGCTGATTCCACACCCAGCGACTGGCGTGCGCCATGCGATCGGTGGTTTCGGCAGCGTCATCCTGCCCTTTGCTCATGAACGTGATGATGTAATTGAGGTCGGGTGAGTACACGATACCGACATCGGCCTTTACCCCCCGCAGGCTGCCGGTTTTGTGGGCCACCTCAATATGCTTGTCCACCGGCAGGCGGCCAGGAATGACGGTGTTGAAATTCTGGTCTTTCAGGATTTTGATCACGCCCTCGCGGCCTTCGTGCGAGAGCCCCTTGCCTTCATGGATCAGGCGCATCAGCTTGCCCATATCGCGCGGGGAACTGACGTCGTTGCGACTATCCGCTGCGTACGCGAGGTTATCGTCATCGGCCTCGTAATCCTTCAGGAGTTCCTTCAGGCTGTGATAGGTCACCTCAGGGTCCTTGGGATCCTTATCAGCCAGTGCGCTGAACATTTCCCAGATGGTGAGGGGGATAAACGTGTTGGTGAGGCCCATATCCTGCAACGTCGCGGCCATCGCCTCCTTGCTGATGATGCCGTAAATGAGATCGGTGGCCCAGTTATCGGACACGATAATCATCAACTCGGCGAGGTCACGGATGGTGGGTTGCAGGCCATCGTCCAGGTCCTGCAGCACGCCGCTGCCCGGCACGCGCGTATCGTGCGAAAGCGTAACGCGTTGGGTGAGATCAACAAGCCCCGCTTCGGCCTGGCGATAGAGTTCGTACAGCAACGGGGTTTTCAGTGTGGATGCGGCGGGATAGAGATCGTCGGCGTTGTATGCCAATACCAATTCGGTATCGAGGTGATCCACATACACGCCCACCGGGCCACCGAGGCCGGTAAAAAACGTATCCATCGCGGCCGTAAATTCCTGCTGGGTAATAGGCATCCGTATCTTTTCTCCGCTTTCGCCATAACGCAACTGTGCGTCATCGCCGTGGGTTCATCGTGACAGTGCGTCCGCGTTTGGCAAGGGCCGCGCCCACACCGCTGATCGGGAACGTGCCCTACGTGGTCGCGTTCTCCTGGGCCTCGTCCACCTTGTCGGATTCAACATTGGACTTGTCGGTATGCGAATCGGCCTTGAAGATCACCGCATTTACTTCGGCACCCAGCAGGAGGATGGCCGAGGAGACGAACAGGTAAAAGAGCAGCGCGATCACGCCGGCGAGCGACCCGTAGGTGGCGTTGTAGTTGCCGAAGTTGCTCAGGTAGACCGAAACCGCCAGCGTGGCGATCACCCACACCACCACGGCGATCAACGACCCCGGCGAAACGATGCGGAACGGCTGATCGACATTGGGGAAGAAGTAGTAAATCAGCGCCACCGCCAGCACCATCAGAACGATGGCGGCGGGATAGCGTAACCAGGTCCAGATATTGACGAACACCTCACCAAGACCTATCTGGCCGGCAAGCCACTCGATCGATTGCGGGCCAAGGAACATTAACAGGATGGCAGCCAGCAGGATGAGGGCGAGGCCAACGGTGTACACGATTGAGGCGACGTATTTCCTCAGCAGCGGGCGCTCTTCCTCAACATCGTAGGCGACATTGAGGGCGTGCATCACCGAGCGGACGCCACCAGCCGCGGACCAAAGCGCGAGCAACAGGCCGAAGGAGAGCAAACCACCATTCGCGCCTGTTTGCACCTGTTCGAGAATGCTCTCGAATTGCGTGTACAGGTCTGCCGAAAGGGCGACCCTCGCCTCCTCCAGGATGGCGTTAATAAATTTCTCCATGTTCAGGGCGCCAAGCAGGGTGAGGATGAAAATCAGGAAGGGGAAGATGGCAAGCAAAACGCGATACGTGAGGGCCGCGGCATGCGTGCTCATGTCATCCTCACCGAAATCCTTAAACGCCTGCTTGGTCACGCCCATGGGGCTCAACCCATTAAATCCGGAAATCATTATTCCTTGCTCCTTCAACAGCCCTTGCTTTTGTCCATGTGTAGATGCGTTCGGCAGATATCACGTCTCACGGCGTGAAAATGGCCCGGATGCCCCCGCGAGCCCCATTTGACGATTACATAAATCCGCACTGTGAGACGCTGGCGGGGCAAAATCACAGCGGGCATTGCGCTTCGCCCTGCCCGCGTTCACCATATTTAGCTCAGCAGCTTCACGCAACCTCTATGCCATCGCAGGCCAGCGTACGACGATCCTTGTCCATTCCAGGAATCTAACTATGTTCCTGGCATGACGGTGCGATCAGGAAACGAGGTGGATGAGGGGAATGCGATCGGGTTCGAACGCGGCGATATTGCGCTCGCCCAGCACGGTGATCTGCTCGATGCAATCCTGTGTCTCCCGCACCAGCCGGCCGGTATCGATGCCCAATGCCGTGGGGGTGAAATGGGCAACCTTGTCGGCACCATCGTTGAGCAGCGCCAACGCGCCCTTGTAGTTGCCGTTGAGCGCGTGGTGGAATCCGACACCGATTTGTAGCAGCCCCTGGTAGAGCTGCCGCACTTCGGTGCGTTCGGCATGCCACTCGTGCTCGATGACCTCATGCTGGGCGTAGAACTGGCGCTGGTTAAACAGCTGGATTCCCTTTTGAACCCCGAGCGGCAGTGACGTGGGTGCTGGCAGGTGTCCGCCGCGAGGCGGGAACGGGAACACCGACCGAACCAGTGGCTCCATCATTTGGCGGACGCGAGTGGCAACGGTATCGCCCTCGCCCAGGCTGCCTTCCACCACCAGGGGCCCCTGGTACCCGCTGCCGGCAATAGCGCGCGTAAGCGCCGGCCATGGCAGGTCGCCATCGCCCGGGGGCAGGTGGCGCTCGGTGGGATCGGATTCCAGCCAGTCGCTGATATGGACATTGACTACCCGATTTCCCATGGCGGCGAGCATCATGAACGGATTGGCCCCGGCTTCGGCAGCCTGGAAGGGATCGAAGACGTAGCCGAGTGCGTTTTCGGGAAAGTCGCCCAACATGCGGGCAAAGGCAGTGACATCGCGCACATGCGCCAGCGCACAGCGACTGACATTTTCCAGCGCCAATGTGATACCAACCTCGCCGCATTGCGTGGCAAGGGCCTTGGTCTCTTCAATAAAGCGGTCCCACGCTGCAGGTTCCTGCACGCTGCGACGGGTGGGACCATGCCAGACGAGAATGGAAGCACCGACCGTGACCGCGAACTCGATAGCGCGCTCCATCATCTCGCGACCTTCGGCGGCACGGCGTGCATAGGGCGAAAGCACCTGGTGATAGTGCTCGAGGGTATGGACCGAGCGGATATGCACACCAGCGGTGGCGGCATTGGTAGCCACCAGGCGGGCAAAGGCCGGATTGTACTCGCCTGCGGTCTGGAGCATGATCTCCATCTCGGCAAAGCCGAGGGCGGCGGCAGCGGCCGGGGCATCTTCGGTGGCGATCTGGGGATAGAACGCGCCAGACGACACGCCCAGCGCCAGGGCGGTGATGTGATCGATCCCATCCTGCTCACCGGCGATCGGTGGCATGGATGCATCGATCCGCACGAGGCGATCGACACTGGCATCGTCCAATAGCAACTCGGAGCGGTGGGTGGGCGCCTTGGCCTGTTCGCGTTTGCGATGCAGGTGCGGCAACAGGTGGATGAGGCGGGCGTCGGACTGATCTGGTGAATTGGTCAAACGTGCCTCCCTTCCTGTGCGTTTGTCGCGTACGTCTCGTGCCGTTCCCAGCGTCATCGAACGGATGGGCGAACCAGGGCGATACGTTTTGGGCGTATCGCCCTGGTTCAAAACGTGCCCAATATGGGCGGGGACTCATGCATCCGGTGGGAAATTCCCGGCCGGTTCAGCCATGCATGTACGAATCCCTGGTGCCGCTCACTGGCATGCACTCCCCGATGCCTCCGGGTGCAGAACCTCCGGTGGTTCATACCGATGCTACCACCATCAAACGCCCATGCGCAGATGTTCCAAAAGGTCACATTGTTACGGTTGTTCCGTTTCGCCATCGCCCTGCACTACGGTGTATCCTGAACCCTTACAACGGCGCGGATTCGTGCCGGTTCGGGTTACGATCTTCCGGTAGCAACCCTCGCGAATTACGGACGTGCGCAACGTACGCCCACCCAGATTAGTGGCATGACAGATCAGGTTTCACAGTCCAAACCCAAGCTCTCCCGGCTGGAAATGCATGGGTTTAAGAGTTTTGCAACCAAGGCGATGTTCCAGTTCGAGCCGGGGATTACCGCCGTAGTGGGTCCCAATGGCTCGGGCAAGAGCAATATCGCCGATGCCGTGCGTTGGGTGCTGGGTGAAACCAGCCACTCGGCGCTCCGCAGTCGCAAGACCGAGGATGTGATCTTTGCCGGTGGTAAGGGCCGGGCAGCCAGCGGCATGGCCGAAGTGACTGTCACCTTCGACAACGAGGACAAGTGGCTGCCGAGCGAGTTCGTTGAGGTCACCGTTACGCGGCGCGCATTCCGCGGCGGCGGCGGCGAATACCTGATCAATGGTCGCAAGGTGCGCCTGAAGGATGTCGCCCAACTGGTGGCATCGCTGGGGCATAGCTACACCGTGGTTGGCCAGGGCCTGGTCGATGCCGCCCTCAGCCAGCGGGCAGAGGAACGTCGGGGACTGTTCGAGCATGCTGCCGATCTGACGGGGTTGCGCCTGCGGGTGATCGAGGGCGAGCGCAACCTCGCCGAGACCGATACCAATGTCACCCGCCTCAGCGATATGCTCTCGCAGGTGGAACCCAACCTGAAGCGGCTGGAACGCGCCGCCAAACAACAACGTGAATGGAAGGACCTGCGCGATCGCCAGCTCTTCCTGCAACGAGGGCACTATCGTCGGCTGCTCCTGGATGCTACCGCCAAACGCACCGCTGCCGAGACAAATGTCGCCTACGATCAGTCCGCCCTGGCCGAAGCCCTGGCCGATCTCGATACCCGCCTTGCCGCCCGACCGGCCCTGGAAGCAGGATTGCAGGCTGCCAGCCATGCTTTGGAGCTTCACGATGCCCGGTTAGGTGAATTGCGCCAGCAACTTGGCGATGTCACCCATCGCAAGGAACTGGTCGAGGAGCGGCTGGCGGCGCTGGAGCGTCGCGCGACCGATGCCGAATCGACACGATCCGGCCTGGCGGAACAGATCGCCACCTCGCGCCTGCGCCTGGCTACCGCCGAGGATGCCCGCAAGCAAATCGCGGCTGAACTGGAAGAGGCTCGGGCCGCGCTGCGAACGCAGCAATCCGCGGCGAACCTCGCCCGATCGGAACGCAGTGCCGCCGAGAAGCAGCTTACCGACCTGGCACGCACGGCGCTGCAAACCGAGCGTCGCATTGCGGATATGCAGCAACAACGCGCCCTGTTGGTGCAGCGCAAGGAAACGTCGGCGCNNGATCATGAGCAAACGGATAAAGAACTTCATCAGCAAATAACGATGCTGCAGGCAGAACTGGCTGATCTGGAAACGAGCCTGAGCTCGGCCATTGCCACTTCGCGCGATATCGCTGCCCAGCGCAACGAGCGTGAGAAGCAACTGGCGCAGGATCGGCATCGTCTCGAGATATTGCAGCGTATGCACGATTCCGGCGAGGGACTGTATCAGGGACCACGGCAGGTGATGCAATGGGCCCGGGCCGGCACGCTGAATGGCGTGCGCGGCACCCTGGCCGAGCTGATTACCGTCGGCAAAACGTATGACACGGCCCTGGAAATCGCGCTGGGCGGCCACCTGCAGGATATCGTGGTCGATGCCTGGCAGCACGCCGAGGCCGCGATTGGGATGCTGAAGCAGTCGCGATCCGGGCGGGCAACCTTCCAGCCAATCGAAACGGTGCGGCGTCGCGGTGGGCATCGCCCTCCCCCGCGTGAAATTGCCGATGCACCGGGCGTGCACGGTATCGCCAGCGACCTGGTGCAAAGTGATGACGACGTCGCCGAGGTGGTACGGGCACTGCTGGGTCGCGTGGTGGTGGTCGAGGACTTGGCCACCAGTCGCGCCCTGCTCGATTCCCTGCCTGGCGGTTGGAGCACGGTGACGCTGGCTGGTGAAATTGCTCGCAGTGGTGGATCCGTCACCGGCGGTTCCCAGGGTCGAGATGGCGGCATGTTGGCGCGCGAGCGCGAACTGCGTGATCTGCCCGCCAGCATCGCGACGCGGCAGCAATCGCTGGCCGATGCCGAGACCGCGCTGACGGCCCAGGCCGAGCAGGTGCAGGCACTCCAGCAATCCAGAATCGAGATCACCACAAAACTGGCCGATCTGAACGCCCAACAACGCGCCCACGCACCGCAGCGCGCTCGCCTGCAAACGTGGATTGCCGATGTGCAAGCCCAACAGCAGGCGGCCACACAGCATCGACAGGCCGCCGATATCTCCGCGGATGAGCGCGACCAGCGCATTGCCCGGCTGGCGGCAGAGATCGAGGCAGCCAGCAGCCAGCTCGCCGACCTGCGCGAGCAGGAATCAGCGCAAACCACGTCCCTGTCGCAGCGACGGGATACAGCCGCCGATCATGAGGAAGCCCTTGCCGGCGCCACCAGCACCCTGGCCGCGCTGGAGGAGCGATTGCGCGCCGAGGATCGGTTGTGGAACCAGTTGCAGAGCCAGGTGCGCGCGCAACAGACCGAGATGCAGACCCGCCAGAACGACGAAGCCGAGATGGAAGGTCGCAAGCTGGCCCTGGCCGATGAACTGGAGCGCCTCGCGGTTGAAGTCAAAGCACTGACAGCATCCGTGGCTGCCGGCGATGAGGCTCGCCAGCCCCTGGCCGAGAAGCTCGGCACCACCGCTGCCCAGGTACGAAACCAACAGGCCGAAATCGAGACCGCCCGTCAACTGGCAATGGAGCGCGAGCGCGCTTTTGGCCAAAAGGAGTTGGTGCTGGAGCGGATGCGGGCCGAGGTGACGGCAGTACACCAGCGCATCATCGATGACTTAAATATGGAACTTCCAGATGATCTGCTTGTAGATACTGAGGAAGAGGATTTCAGTGCGCTGCCCGGCGACCACGAGGAAACCGAGCGCGAGATCAATCGCCTGCGCAATCGCCTTCATCGCGTGGGGTATGTCAGCGACAACATCGTTGAGGAATACGAGCAGGAATCGGAGCGCTTTGCCTTCCTTACCGAGCAACTGGCCGATGTGCAGCAGGCCTCGGCCCGCTTGCGCTCCATGCTGGCCGAGCTCCACGAGGTGATGCAAACGCGGTTTGAGGAAACCTTCGAGCAGGTAAGCATGGAGTTCAGCGCCGCCTTCACCAAGTTGTTCGGGGGCGGATCGGCGCGCCTGGTACTCACGGCGGACGACGAGGGCGCGCCGGGTGGCATCGATATCGTGGCCCAGCCACCGGGCAAGCGCCTGCAGGGGCTGGCACTGCTCAGCGGTGGCGAACGCTCGCTGACCGCGGCAGCTCTCCTTTTCGCCATCCTGCGGGTGAACCCATCGCCGTTTGTGCTGTTGGACGAAGTGGATGCCGCCCTCGATGAAGCCAACGTGGTGCGATTCCGCGACGAACTGCGCAACCTGGCCGATGAGACCCAGGCGATTGTGATTACCCACAACCGCGGCACCGTGGAAATCGCCGATACCCTCTACGGCATCACCATGGGTGGCGATGGTGTGAGCCAGGTACTGAGTCTCCGCCTCACGGACCTGCCGCTGGATGAAGAGTTCGATGTGCGTGACCTGCCGGCAGTATCGACCGGGATCCCGGTGCGCTAACTCCCCTATCCCCGGTGTTCCCGCCAACGGCTGGTGGTTTCGGCGTGATGCCGATAATGATTCAGCGATGCCTCTCGCACCCAACCGCGAACATACTCGTTCCACGCATCGTCAGGCAGGTGGCGCATGGTGCGCACAATCGCCTCGTGGGCACTGTGGTAGCGCTGCCAGGCGGCTTCCAGGGTGATATCGGCATCGATATCGGCCCACACCAAATTCCACTGCTCGTAGCCATCGTATTCGTTGACATCCGGAAGCACGCCGAGCGCGTTGCGCAGGATCATGGCGGTGGTGGTTTCGTCCCAGCGGGCGATATGCACCAGTGTGACCCGGCCATTCCAACTTCCGGTCATGCCGGGAATCTCCAAATCGGCGGGTGTGAGCCCGGCAAACGCGGCATGCAACTCCGCACGGGCGCGGACCCATTCCGCGAAGAACACCTCCCGGTCAGCGGTAAGGGCGTTGAAGTCTTGCTCGTGCATGGGGAAAATATCCTACACTTTGTGTACAAATTCGAAAACAAATCCCGGCGCGTGAATGCCGACAAAGCAACTAGGATTTGTTCCAGCACAGTCACGGTAGTCGGTACCTGACTGATCGTATCCCATCAAATGGAGAAGAACACATGACTGTCCTACGCATGCCCGCGCAACTCGTCGTTCCTGAGCGCACCGATCGTCGATCGCTGCTCCGCACCAGTGCCGGCATCGGCCTGGGTGTTGGTGCTGCCTCGATCCTCGGAGCTGCCAGTGCCAGTGAATCGCACGCGCTCCAGAGCACGCCGGAAGCCGGCGGCAGCTATGTCGGTTCCGAAGGCACCACCCAGGGCACGGGCGATGCTACGCCGGGTCCAGGCGGGGAAGTCAGCGAATTCCAGCGCTACGATCCATTCCTTGCCCCGGTTGAAGCCGGCAACAAGGAAGTTGAGATCACCTTTGCCGACCGTACGATCTGGGTCTCCAAGGATATCCAGTATGCGGCGTGGACCATGAACGGTTCTTCGCCGGGTCCGGCGATGCGCGCTGTCCAGGGTGATACCGTACACGTCACCATCAAGAACGACGCCCAGATGACCCACAATGTGGATTTCCACTCGGCTCGGGTTTCACCGGAACGCGGCTATGCCCTGGTGCAGCCGGGCGAAACCTTTGAGTGGGACATGAAGCTCGATTATCCCGGTGCCTACATGGTGCACTGTGGCACCGCGCCGGTGCTGATGCACATTGCTGCCGGCATGTACTTCCCGATCATCGTCGATCCGGCCGAAGGCGGATTTGAGCCGGCCACCGAGATCGTGCTGTCGCAATCCGAGTTCTACACCATGGAAGGCGAGGATGGCATTCACATCACCGATGCCGAGCGCCTCTTCGAGATGACCGCGTATCCGAATATCGTCTGCTTCAACGGCCATGCCAGCCAGTACGTGGAAGAGCCGATTGAGATCCCGGTGGGCGAGCTGGTTCGCATCTACATGGTGAACCACGGCCCGAATGTGTGGAGCGCCTTCCACATCGTGGGCGCCATCTTCCAGGCCGCATATCTCAATGCCAATCCCAACAACAAGCTGGAAGGCCTGCAGACCATTTCTGTGGGACCTGGCGATGGTGTGGCAGTGGAGTTCATTGTGGATGAGCCGGGCGATTACATTGCCGTCAACCACAGCTTTGGCCACGCCGCCCATGGTGCCATCGCGATCCTGCGCGCCGTCTAGCCTCGAGTTTCCCAACACCGCAGCGACACGATCCCGAAGGATCGTGTCGCTGTTTTTTTCAATCTGTATCAAACGGAAACACGCAATAACGGGACGCAACCCTGTGTTTGGCGCACAATAGACAGGCACATTCGCAGGAGAGGGATCACGGCACGTTGGGGGACGGGCACCGTGGCAGGGGGAGAGCGTAGTGGCCAAAACGTTAGCGCATAAACCGGATCAATTTCAGTTGCAGGCAATCGAATCGACTTCGCGGGGCATCCGGATCGTGGCGCCAGCCGGATCGGGCAAGAGCGAAACGTTGGCCCGCCGCGTAGCCAAGCGTATTGAGCAGGATGGAATTGATCCGCGCCGGATCCTGATCCTCACGTTCGACAACGCCGCCAGGAAGAGCCTGAATGACTATTTTCAGAAGGTTGTCGATACCAGGAAAATGCCCCAGATCAGGACGCTCAACGGCCACGGGCTGCAGATTCTTAAACACTACTTCCCCAATGAAAATGCCGCTGTCATCGACAACGATCCCGGACATGAGGCGTGGCAGGTTGTGGGTCGATACAACCATCAAGGTCGTTCTCTCCCGATTCTCAACTGGGATGGTGTCCCACGACAGTTGGTAGAGATATTCGCGGCGCTGAAGGAACAGGGGTTTTATCCCGGCCGAGATGGCGAATACGAGCATCAAACGCGTTGGTTGCGCGATGAGTATTTTCGGCTCCCGGCTGAGGGCGAAAGTGCGGCACTCGATGAGCTTTGGGGACTCCCCTCCGTCGGGGTGCAAGATGACAATAACTCGGGTCAGATTCGGTCGATTCTTGAAATGGCCGCGGCCTACGAGTCAGACATGCGGGCCCATGAGGCGATGCGACTGATCGATCAAAAGGCGCGCGCGGCCCATGGAGTGTTCACATCGCCCGATGCATGTGAAGGAATACGTGCCGAATTCGACGAGGTCATCGTCGATGAGTGCCAGGATATCTCGCGTCTTGACGCGATGCTGGTCCATTCCGCGGTGGGTCCGGATACGCGGATCGTCCTTGCGGGCGACGACGACCAGACACTGTATGAGTGGCGGAATGCGCATTCGCTCTATCTGCGACGTCCGGAAATCATTTTCGGTGATTTGGAATTTGAAACAATCCACCTCAACCTGAACTATCGCTCCCCGCAAGAAATCCTCGATCCCGCTGTTCAACTTATCTCGCAGAATGTGGAGCGGATTGAGAAATCTCCCAAGAGTGCCGTGACCTATCGCGGAGAACTCCTGGTCCTTCCCACCGACTCTCCCCGGGACATTGATATACATCTTGCGGACACCATCCGCGAAGAAATCAGGAACGGCAGACCCGCCCAGGACATAGCGGTGCTGTGCCACAACCGTTCGGACTACCACCAAAAGATCCCGATTGAGAAAATGCTGCGGCAGTCCGGTATCCCGGTGATGGAAGTCGACTGGCAAGAACAACCGAAAAAAACAGGTGTATGGGTGCGCACGTTCCAAAAGGCCAAAGGGAGGCAGTGGCCCGTGGTGATCATTCCGGCGGCGAATGATCGAGATGTGCCAGATAACGACAGCATCCGAAAAAGCGAACTGGAAGCAGTACGACGACGGTTCTACGTCGCGATGACCCGTGCCAGCGAGAAGCTGGTAATCAGCTACGTGCGCGGCGGCGAGGTGGATCGGATCGATTACACCGCCGAGGGCGATGTTGTTTCCACCAATGGCGCCAGCCGGTTCCTGTTCGAAGCGGGGATCGTGCAGGC
>DJVD01000226.1:14244-20615 GCA_002440805.1 Chloroflexi bacterium UBA6265 | reverse complement strand
ACTGAACCTGACAACACGCCACTCCCAGCGAAACCGGCACCCGTGGAGGTAGCGGAAACAGCCCCGGTCGAAGCGGTGGCAAAACCGGAAGCCCAGCCTGCGCCCGTCGTGGCGAAACCGACGGCGCCATCCCCTGCTCCACCCGTCAGGAAGACCCGGCTCAAGGATTGGGAGCCAAGGGCCGACGATACCCGCAAGCTGGTCAAAGCACGAAGCGAATGGGAGGCCGGTGATTTCGATACCGCCATTCTTTGCGCGTGGAAACCACTGGAAAGCGCCCTGCGCCGGATGGTAAGTATCCCGGCGTCACAAAAATCGGCGGACATGATGACCGTTATCGATGAGGCGCTTGTTCAGGGCGTGATCAATGTGCAGTGGAAAGATAACCTCCACCTGTGGCGACAGGTACGCAACCAGGCGTTCCATGACGACCAGCAGAAGGCGCGGTTTACTCCGGCCCAGTTCAGGGACTACGGCTTCCAGCTGGTGGATGGCGCTTCCGAATTCTTCGTGCATCTCGCCGAGCGACACGCACCGAAGCAACTTGGGTTGGAAACCCAGGACGAGTTCCTGATCAAGCTCACTAACCTGGTGACGCTGATTCAGCAGGACAAGCCATCGCCGATCAGGAAGAAGCCAATCCGGGCAATTCGGTTCGACCCGGAGCTGAACCAGTTCGAGGTGCTGGCGATGCAATTGCTGATGGTATTGCGCGATGTGCGGTTCTACGTACCGGATGAATACCGCTGGAGTTCATCCCCCATCGTCGGCAAGTACGTGGTGGATGCGATTGGTCATATTCCGGCCAACTTCCGCACCCGTGGCGATAATCGGCTACGGATGCAGCCGGGTGAACAACTGAATCAGCTGCTGGCACGGTTCGATCGGATGGTGATGCAGGAATGCGGCGATGGCAATCCGGGCCACTTTATCCGCCAGCGACTGGAAGATGGGCTGGCGCTGGAGAACGGCAACTTCCACGCGGGGCTGAAGCTGAATCCCCGCTCGCGTGTGTAATCATCAGTCGCGCGAGCAAATATCGCATCAGGGCGAGGAGTAGGATAGATGCATGAGCAATCCTACTCCCGCAGCTTCCGGGAGCCGATTGAATCGAGAGTGAATCGCCTACTTCCTGACCCCTTGTGGGGAAAGCAGAACGGAGAACCGATGAACGCCAATTGCACCCATCTGGAACAAATCAACGACGTAACCCCGAGTGGAAACGGCTGCGAGGAATGCCTGCAAAGCGGAGACTCGTGGGTTCACCTGCGGCTGTGCCTCATCTGCGGGCATGTGGGCTGCTGCGATTCGTCGCCAAACAAACATGCCACCGCGCATTTTCATGAGACGCAGCACCCCTTGATCCGGTCATTCGAGCCGGGTGAGGACTGGGCCTTCTGTTACCCGGATAACCTGTTCTTTGAGACCCTTCCCGAGCGATAGAACACTCAGGGACAGCTTCGGCCCGAATCCTGATCAGGAGCACCATAGAGGATCAGTGCGGTGATCGGGCGACGATAAACCGGAAGATACCCAGTATCCGCTTCCGTTCCATCTCAACCTGGAATCCGTGATCGCGAACCATGTCCACGGTTTTACGATCGAGGTGGCAGCCCATCTGCCGAATCTGTACCGGCGCCAGCAGGCGTTGCAGCCAGGCGACCACGGGATTGGGGGCCAACACATGCTCCACCAGTACCAACCTGCCCCCCGGTTTAAGCACGCGAGTGATTTCGGCAAGCGCAGCCCTCACATCGGGAATGGTGCAGAACACCAGGCTGGCGGCCACCGTATCGAAACTGGCGTCCTGCAACATTGGCATCTGTTCGGCGCTGGCCCGATGCAGGCTTACCGGCATATCGATCCCCGCGGCTGCGCGATGCGACTCCGCGAGCATGCCGTCACTGATATCGATCCCGGTGAAACTGGTGGCGTCATGCGGTTGAGATTGCATGCGGAGCAGGGTATCTCCCGCAGCGGTGCCAATTTCCAGCACATTTCCCTGCAAGTGGCGCACATACTCGTTGCGCCAGCCATCGCTAACCAGCCGGGATTCCAGCTTACTCCAACGAGCCAGCCAATCGGAGGCGAGTTGGTCATACGTGGCAGCAACATCGGGTGGGGTACGATCGGTAAAGAACTTCCGCATGGGGCAAGCCTCCTGCCAGCTATCGTACACGGACGGTGACATGCATAAACGATCTTCCCGCGACAATCGCGCCGAGCTGCAGCACCTCCAGGGCGAGGATCGCCTGCAGGCTGCGGTGCGGATCATGCACGAGGGTCGCGACCTGGATCTCGTGCGCACCGCGATCGGGATCCTTGGTGAAGCCGAATCCCCTGCCCTGCGCGACGACCTGATCGCCAAATACCAGTGGTGCCATGCCCAGGCCGTGCGGCGCGACGGCGGTGGCTATATCCGGGCGGCGATTGTGCGGGCGTTGCGTCCAGTGAGCGATCCGGCCGATGGGGCGCTGTTCCAGCTGGCGATGAGCACCTACGAAATCGATGGCGCGATGGAACTCTGTGGCGATCTGCGCGCAGTGGGCCTGCTGGCGATGAACGATATCGATCCGGAATTGGCCGCCAACTGGGCAGCGCGGCTGATGCTGGATCCGCAGGTGACCTTTTCCGGTGATCCCGCCAATACCGCAATCCGGTTGTTGGCGAGTCATGGCAACCTGGCGCCCATCTTCGGGATGGTGAGTTGGGGTACGGGTCGCAGCGATGTGTTGGCCGAGGGGTTACGCAATCTCACCGACCTGCATGCCGATTTGCTGCCGCTGCTGATTGAACGCTATGGCGAGAGTGAAGATGAGCAGGTGATCCTGGGCCTGTTCGAGTTGCTGTTGGGGCACGCTACCCGGGATACGTGGCGAGAGTGGATGGAGACCTGGTTCCGCATCACCACGGTGATGGACCTGTACGGGATCGTGGCGATGCAGGTGGTGGGATCGCGCAGTGAGGTGCTGATCACGATGCTGCAGGAACTGCGGGAGATGGAGAGCGACCGCCTACGGTTACAGATGCTCGATCAGGCGCTGTTGTTGGCGTAAACGGGCTCTGGTCGCACAGCCCCGATATGAAATCCTGGCGTACCATCCTTGTCGATTTGGTGGAGGCGGATTTCAAAAATCCCGTCGGTTTCTCGTGGCGCCCGGGGAATAAACCCCGGGCGTACCGACTGACACCCATCCCGGCATAGTCGGCCACTCAATCCCCGGTACGAAACCGGGCCTAAAGGGACTCGAGAACAGCCGGCAGGTCCGCCAGCGATTCCACCACCAGCCACGGCTGGCCGTAATTGGGCAGGTCGCGGCCCATACTGATCCATACGCCACGAATGCCCAATTCCTGCGGACCGAGCACATCGCGACGATAGTTATCGCCAACCATGATCGTCTCCTCGGGCGCGACACCCATCAATTGCAGTGCATGGTGATAAATGGCCGGTTCGGGTTTACCCTGCCCTACTTCACCACTGATCACGATCGCATCGAATCGATCAATCAGGCCGGTGGCCTCAACCTTGACGCGCTGCACATCGGGGATGCCGTTGGTCACCATACCCAGTCGGTAGCGCTCACTCAGCAGGGCAAGCGCCTCGTCGGCACCGGCACACCACGGATTGGTCTCGCTCCGTTCGTGTTCGAACAGCACATCCAGGCTCCAGGCGAGATTAATATCCTCCACACCCATCGCCGTCAGTGCCTTCTCCCATGTACGACGGCGGAATCCGGGACCAAATTCGCGCATGATCGCCCAGTTCTCATGCTCGCCATCGAACCGGGCTCGTAGCCCCTCGATGCCGCTTGTACCGATACCATCCAGCCACTCCGGGAAGGGGCCCTCGCGCCATTCGCGTCCGGCAAAGGTACGGACGTGCTCGATCAGCTCGTGTGGATCGACACCGGCCACGGTATGGGCCTGCAGGGCGGTGGCCATGAATGCCGCCTCGGTGGCGAGATCGTCGGCGAGGATGGTGTCATCAAGGTCCAGCAGCACGGTGGTGATCACGCGGGTCTCCTTCGGGCAAGTTTGTTGGCAGCGGCATCGAGCGCGGAGGCGAAGTTCGACCGATCCTTCTTGGTGAAGGCGGAAGGGCCGCCGGTGATCTCACCCATCTGGCGCAACATATTGTTGAGTTCCCTGCCGGCGAGGGCCTCGCCAATGCGATTGGGATTGAAATGATTGCCGCGAAAGTCGATGCACATCGCACCAACGGCAAGGGCGCGCGCCGCCAGGGGTATATCGGCGGTGAGCACGATATCGGTGGCGGTGGCATGCTCGGCGATCCAGTCATCGGCGGCATCGGGTGAACCCGGTACGACGATGCTGCGCGCCAGCGATTCGGCATCGGCAGGAATCCGCAACGGGACATTGGCGACCACCTTTACGGGAATACCGTATCGAACGGCCGTGCGAAAGACGAGATCCTTCACCGGGCAGGCATCGGCATCGAGATAGATCGTGGCTGGCGCAGTCTCGTTTTCCATACGGGTAAGCGTACTCAAATTTGAGGATTGGCGAAACCGCTGCCCACTTCGGCCAATCTCCCACCATTGCGGTCAGGGTTGGAGAGTTCCATCGAAACGTGAACCGTCAGGCGTGGATCCCTGGTGGCTGGGTCAGCCAGGATGGGCCCTGCAATGCTTGCCAGGGGAGGAAACGGAAAAACATAAGAAAGGGGGACCATAATGGTCCCCCTTCTGCGCGTTACTTATTGGACTTTGACTTCTCTTTCTCTTCCCCGGATTCCACGGCGATTTCCGGGAACCGGCTTTCCATCACCTGGACGGAAACCTTGCGCGGCTTGGACGCCTCCAGCTTCGGAAGCACGATCCTCAGCATACCGTTGGAGAATTGCGCCTCAACGTGTTCCTCGTCGATCTGGAACGGCAGCGTAATGCGGCGCTCAAACGATCCGCGAGGAATCTCCGACAGGTACCAGGTCACCGGGTCGCCTTGCTCGTCCTGCTGTTTGCGACCACCGGTGACGACGCCTGTGATCGTGAGGGTATCCTGATCCACCGAGACATTGGTGTCATCCGGATGAATACCCGGCAGCGCGGCAAGCACCACGGCCTGATCGTTGGTCGCGTAGCAATCGATCAGCATTCCCCATCCGTTTTCGCCATTCGAGCTTTGGCTCGAGCGGTTGGACTGCATGGGAAGGCGGGTGGCCTGATTGAACGAATCCAGAACGGAAAGAACATCATAGAGCGGAGAATGACGAATCATGGTATTACCTCCTGCGTTTAATCCGAATTTCTCCGAACCATTCAGAGGTGGCCTCCTGGCCAACCATCAACCACAGTATAAGAATACTTCCAAAATCTGTCAAGTCTTTTATACAACCAGACTCATGCTTGGTTTCAGAATCACCTCAGCCCTAATCCACCCATTGCCAGGGTTCAGTTGGTAGTTCGCCCCGCTGCAGCACATCAAGCAGGTCGGCGAGACCAATGGGATACACCTGCTCGTAGCTGCCGCGGATATCCGCTGCCGAGAGCCATGCCTGGCCTGTGTAATCTGCGATTTCGTATGCATGCATGTTGCCGATTTCAGGGGACTGGGCGTTCAGTTTCACCACGAAATAGTGCTCGTGGGCGAGAATCCATGTTGGGTCGATTTTGACCATGCCAGCGGCTGCTGGCACCTCATCAATCCTGGTTAAGCGCTTTCGAATCGCCACCAGTGGTCCGATGTGGGCATCATCAATCGCGCACTCCTCCCACAGTTCACGGCGAGCGGCGTCCTCCCAACTCTCCCCCTCTTCTACCCCGCCACCGGGCAGGATCCAACGCGGACGCACGGGATCGTTAATCCGCAACATCCAGACGCGATGATCGGCATCAAGCAATATGACGCGGGAACTCTGCCGGACCGGCAAATCCGACTGGCGCAGGTCGCGCTCGGCCAGCAATTGCCGAATGTTGTCCAGGTGCATGCTGGCGGCCAGCTCGGACGATGCGCGTTGCTCATCGAGCTCGCGCAGCACGCGTTGGGCAATTTCTTCTGCGCCCTCCCCTGCCCTGGCCATATCCACCGCTGGCCCGATCGCCTGCAGGTAGCGACGATCAGCATCGAGCCGCCGCTGTGCTTCCTCGCGATTGGCCGGCGAGCCATGCCCCGGCACGATCCACTCCACCCTGTCGATCACGTCCCGCAGGCGATCAAGCGTTCGCAGGTACACCGCAATGCTCTGGCTGCCCTCGTTTACGCTGGGAACCTCGATATCACTGAGGTTATCAGCAACAAAACAGGCCCCGTGTTCGGGCAATACCAGCGCGGCCTGGCCATCGGCGTGGCCCGGCACCGGGACCAACTCGCAAGCGATGCCCGCAATAACGGCCTGTCCCCATGGCAGT
>DJVD01000226.1:12565-14154 GCA_002440805.1 Chloroflexi bacterium UBA6265 | reverse complement strand
GCGGCGGATGCCACAGCCAACATCTCGTCGGGAAAGATGCCAGGATCGATCAGCAACGCACCGTGTGGGCCCTGCACGATGCCCGTATTGGTGTCCCACAACCGGGACTGATGAATGCTGATGTGAGGTGTGAGGGTTATCACAGCGGCACCCTTTCTCGACTAAATCCGTGAACCGGATGGCGGCACTGCACTCCCCTGCACGGGCATACCGTACAAAAAGTACGCTACCTCCTATTCGCCACCCTCAATCGGGGACGGAGTGCTTTCCGGGCCGATATCCTCTTCCTGCTGCTCACGCGTATAGTCCTCAAGCGTCCAGGCATCGCCGGCAGGGTCCCATGCATCGTTTCCGAGAATTACCACAATATCGTAATCCCGGTAGCCACCTTCCCGGGCGGTGGTCTGCGCTTCGTCGCCGAACGTAATGGTATCGTGGCCGACGCTGATCAACTCCGAAACGAGGGCACTGGTGCCGAGGTTGCCTTCGATATCAATCACCGAGGAACGATCATAGTTGCCGACATCCTCGGCCGTATCCACCGAGATGCGCCAGAATCCGTTGTATTCCAGCACGGTGCCGACCCGGCCAGCGAGCCCCTGGTTATCTGTGCCATTAATCACCAGAATGCGGGCCCCGTAATCCGGATCCATATAGGCGGCGCCAGGAGACGAGACCCGGTAGCCGACGAAATCACTCAGGAGCGCTTCCATTTCGGTCCAGTACACACCGAGATAGAAGACGCCATTGTCTCCGATATCTTCGTAAAGTGCCTCACCCACGGGGATCTGGGTGATATTGTCGCGCGGGATCTCCAGGCCGAGCTGGGCCAGCTTGATGGCATCGGTTACCGAGATATCGGTGCGCACGGTATCGCCGAAATCGGTAATCAGCTTGGGCAGTTGGGTGATCAGGTCGGTATTCAGGTGCTGGTCGCGCAAGGCCAGCAACACCTGCTGCTGGCGGGCGGAGCGACTGGTATCGCCATCCTGATGGCGGGTGCGGGCATAGATGAGGGCTTCTTCGCCATCCAGGTGTTGCCAGCCTGCCGGGAAGTAAATGCGCTGGAAGTTGAAATTCTCGGCCGGGTAGGTGTTATCCATAATCGGGTAGGGGACATCCACATAAATGCCTCCCACGGTATCAATCATTTGCACGAAGCCGTTGAAGTCGATCTGGACGAAGGCATGAATAGGGATGCCGAAATTCGCTTCGATGGTGCGGATCATCAGGCCGGCGCCACCACCCTGAACCTTGTTGTAATCACCCAGCGCAAAGGCAGCATTGATCTTGTCGATGCCATAGCCCGGAATCACCACCTTCACATCGCGCGGAATCGACATGATGCTGGCCGATTTGGTGCGCGGGTCGATATTCACCAGCATGATGGTGTCGGTGCGGCTGGAACCATCGGCAGCGGAGAGATCGGCACCAAGCAACAGGATGGTGATACGGTCCTCGCCGTTCCAGTGGGAAATACCCTGGTCCGGGGCCCGTGCCACCAGTTCTGGCGTGCCCTGCTGGTTCAGCTGGGCGATAAGCGACGATTCGCGGTGCTCGATATCTCCGACCTGCACATTGCGATAGGC
>DJVD01000226.1:11275-12543 GCA_002440805.1 Chloroflexi bacterium UBA6265 | reverse complement strand
GCGCCTCCATTTACTGGCGGTGCCCAGTTTTGCCGATTGTTGCGTGCGCGCCCGCTGCAGTTCCCTCGCCAGCGGCGTATCGGGCATCAGCGCTGTGGCCGGAGCCGTTGATTGCGGCTGCACACGAGGCGACTTGCTCGATGGTGCAGAGGCGGAGGAAAGCCGGGCGTATCGCTCGGAGCGGGATCGCGGTCGGGGACTATTGGGCTCGCTTTTGGGAGCCTGCGATCGGCGCGATCGACGGTGTAAATAGTGGCTGTCGTTGCCGGGCGAGTTGTCGGAATTTCGGTCGGGCATAGATGGCGGGTTGGGGGATAGGCCGAAGGGACGTTTGCAGGCAGTCTACCACCAACGATGTCCTCAATCGCAGGCAGCCTCACCCCCTGCAGCACCCCGTTGCACCGCATTGACCAGAGAAGGGTCATGCTGCGGGCCTGGCTGCGGCACGATGCTACAATCTCAGCGAATGTCGTGCGGACAGGGACGTCCGCAACTACGAATGATGGAGAACGAAAAACAATGGCAACTATCGAGCGCTCCCTGGTGATTGTGAAGCCGGATGCAGTACAGCGCGGCCTGATCGGCGAGATCATCTCTCGCTACGAAAAGCGTGGCCTGAAGGTTGTGGCCATGAAGTTCGAGCAGGTCACCGAGGAAACCGCTGGCCGCCACTACGGCGAGCACAAGGGCAAGCCCTTTTACGAGGGTCTCGTCAGCTACATCACCAGCTCACCCAGCGTGTTGATGGTGATTGAGGGTCCGGATGCTGTCGGCATTGTGCGCACTACCAATGGCGCCACCAAGCCGGCCGAGGCTGCCCCGGGCACAATTCGCGCCGATTTCGGCCTCACCATCGGTCGCAACCTCGTCCACGCCTCCGATTCGGTGGAGAGCGCTGCCCGTGAGGTTGAAATCTTCTTCGGCGATGGCGGCATTGTGGAATACAGCCGCGCCATCGACGCCTGGATTATCGAAGACTAGCCATCGATCTTCATTGGCAACGCAAAACGAATCGGGGAGTGTTTCATGTGAAACACTCCCCGATTCGTTTTCCCGGTGTTTTCACGTCGCTGGGTTCCGCCAACTATGCGCTAGTGTAGAACCAGGTGTTTCATGTGAAACATCGAACACCAATGGCTTCATGCGTAGAAGTGAAAGGGAGTACCACCATGTCATCCAAGCCCGATTCCCCCGCTCAACTGTTCCGCGAGTTCGTCCGTCGCGCCAATGCTGGCGATATCGATGGGGTGGTGGCGCTTTACGCGCCC
>DJVD01000226.1:0-11216 GCA_002440805.1 Chloroflexi bacterium UBA6265 | reverse complement strand
GTTCACCGCAGAAGTTGCCGAACGGCAGGCGGATGGTTCGTGGCTCTGGGTGATCGATCATCCGAGCTTCACCTCACCGGATTACCTCGCCGCTGAATAGCAGTACACCTGCGAAACCACGCCCACCCGATCATCCACGGCTGGGGTAGAATACCCTGCAGAACGCCATCAACCGATGGTGCTGTACTCTGCAACATTTCCTGGAAGCGAGCCGACCTTCATGGTGTTATCAGACCGCGATATCCTTATTGCCCTGAAAGAGGGCCGCATCAAAATCGACCCGGCCCCGGACCTGGAAAAGCAACTCGGGTCGGTTTCCGTGGATTTCCGCCTCGGTAATACCTTCATGGTGTTCGAGCACAGCCGCTTTAGCTACATTGATCCCCGTCATCCGCAGTCGATTGGCGATGCCATGCGGACCATCCATGTGGAAGACGACGAGCAGTTCATCATGCAGCCGGGCGATTTCGCACTGGCATCCACCAAGGAATCGCTGGAACTGCCAAACGATCTCCTCGGACGACTGGAAGGTCGCAGCAGCATTGCCCGCCTCGGTATTACTGTGCACAGCACCGCCGCCGTTTTTGAACCCGGTTGGATCGGCACCGCCACGATGGAACTGAGCAACCTCGGCCGCATGCCAGTAGCGTTGTATCCGGGCATGCGCATTTGCGCGTTCTCGTTCCAAACAGTTTCCAGCCCGGTGATGACGCAATACCGCGACAAGGTCGGCAACAAGTACGCGGGCCAGATCGATCCGCGGGCGAGCCAATTATCCGAAGAGAATCAGGCCGGAAATCCGTAAGCCGCAGGCATAGTAGGGGAGTACCATGAGCAACCTGGCAGAAATTCGAAACCGTTTCATTCCCATCCTCAAGGTTACGGCCAATCAGTATGCTGGCCGGGTTCCGGCCGGATATCCGAACCTTGTGGACGATGTTGATGGCGGCACGGTCGGTTTGGAGCTCGATCCGAGCTATGCGGTGTATGTCACGCAGGATGCCGATGGGGTATTCGCCGAGGTGTACAAGCGCGATCCCCGGATCGATGCCCGCGCCACAGCCGGTCGCCAAAAGTATGCCGGTGCACCGGTGAGCGATCGTCGACCCGTGCAGGGTGAACTTACCGACCAGGACCTGCGCAACCTCGTGGGCGAGCTCAAGGTTGCGTTCAACACCCAGCCGGGCATCATCTACATCACCGAGGATTAGTCCTCAAGCGGTACCAACTCACGGATTCAGTGCAGGAGGCAAGATCTGCACTCAGAACGCCCGGGGAATTAACCCCGGGCGTTCTGGCTTCCGTTGGCTGGAGTGATGGTGCGCCATAACGTCCGATTCTCCAAACCAGCCTGGGTAGACGATCCGGTTCAGGATTGGTTGGCGCGGTTCCGGGGTAGTCCGTCGTCCTCGATATCTATGGTGATATCGTCGGCGACATTGTTAATGGTGACGGTTTTGCCGGAATCGGATGTCACTGTCGTTGTGGATGATTCATCCGCCCCGAGGTTGTTAATTGTAACCGTGCCAGCCTCGGCAGGGGTATCACCTTCGACATTGGCCGCAGCCACGGCTTCCTTCTCCGCACGGGCGGCCTTGCGAGCAGCAACTTCTTCCGGGCTGAGGGCAGCCTGCCTTTTCACGCCAACCTGAGGGTCGTTACGGTTTGCCCGTTTTCTTTTGTTCGCCTGGTCGATGGTCCACAATGTCACCACCACGGCAATAATGAGTGGGACCACCACGACAACCACGATTAACAGGAACCATTCGAACGACGTCATGCGAACTCCGCTGCGATATCGCTACACTACGATTCGATCGTAAACAGCGATGCCGCCAGGCAAAAACCCGGCGGCATCATCGTATGCTGATTAGCCGACGGCCAGCAGCACCGGGTTCTCCAGGTAGGTGCGGACCGACTGAAGGAATGCGGCTACTTCGGCACCGTCCAACGCGCGGTGATCGGCGCTGAGGGTGATGCTCATCCTGTTGCCGATGGTGATTTCACCATCTTTCACCACCGGAACCTGTGCTACCGAGCCGATCGCGAGGATCGCGACCTGCGGCGGGTTGATGACGGCGATGAACTCGTTCACATCGAACATCCCAAGATTGCTGATCGTGAAGGTGCCGCCCTGGTATTCCTCCAGTGTCAGGCCACCCTCGCGGGCGCGCTTGCCGAGATCCTTGGCCATCTTGCTGATGGTGCCGAGGCTCTTTTCGTTCGCGGCCGGGATGAACGGGGCGATAAGGCCACCATTCATGGCAATGGCGATATTGATATCAATGGAATCCTGCTGGTACAGCTCGCCATTCACATAGCTGCGGTTCACGTTCGGATGCTCCACCAGGGCCATGGCAGCGGCCTTGATGATGAGATCGTTCACGCTGATCTTGATGCCGCTGGCTTCCAGCTGGGTATTGGTGCTCTTGCGGAACTCCAGTGCGGCGGTCATATCGATGCTGGCACTGACGTAGTAGTGCGGGATGAACGCCTTGCTTTCGCTCATGCGATCGCCGGTGACCTTCTTGATCTTCGGCATATCCACCTTGGTGCCCGTCACCGCGTAGGATGGAGCAGCGGCGCGGCCAGCGGGTGCGGCAGCAGGCGCTTCGGCAGGTTTGGCTTCGCCGGCGGCGGTCGGCATTGGCTTGCTGCCATCCAGGTAGGCCTGAATATCCTTCTTGACGATGCGGCCATCCGGGCCAGAACCTGAAACCAGCCCCAGGTCGAGACCAGCTTCTTCGGCCAGGCGCTTCACCAGCGGGCTGGCGCGGAATTTTTCGTTACGCTGTACAGCTTCGCCTGCGGCGGCCGGGGCGGCCTGCTCGGCTTCGCCGCTATCGGCGGCAGCCTGGGCTTCTTCCTTGGCTGCTTCAGGCACAACATCTTCGGCCACAGCTTCGGCTTCGGCGGCAGATTTGGCGGCAGGCTTCTCGCCCTTGCCGATTTCATCCTGGGCACCGATGGTGGCAACGATTTCGCCAATCGGCACAACCGCGCCTTCGTCTACATACACGTTGGTGAGGAAGCCGCTTTCCTGGGCTTCCATCTCCAGCGTGATCTTGTCGGTTTCGATTTCCGCGAGGGGATCGCCTTCGGCAACCTCATCACCAACGGCCTTGAGCCACTTGATGAGGGTACCTTCTTCCATAGCGTCGCCCATTTTCGGCATGATCACTTCAGCCATGGCGATTACTTCTCCAGATAGAGCACGCGGCGAGCAGCGCTCACCACATGGTCAATGGTCGGGAATCCGGAGATTTCCAGGTTACGGGCATATGGTGCCGGGACTTCGGCACCGGAGACGCGCTCGACTGGCGCATCCAGGTAATCGAAGGCTTCATGCTGCAGCACGGCGCACACTTCGGATGCCACGCTGAAGTATCGCCATTGTTCCTGCACGACTACGGCGCGGTTGGTTTTCTTCACGGATTCAACAAAGGTCTCGGTATCCAGCGGGCGAATCGAGCGGAGATCGATCACCTCCGCGGAGATGCCCTGCTCGGCAAGGATATCGGCGACCTTCAGCAGCACCGGTACCTGGCGGCCATAGGCAATCAGGGTGAGATCGGTGCCTTCGCGGGCCACACGGGCCTTGCCAAACGGCACAGTCTCGTCGCCTTCGGGTACTTCGCCCTTGGTGCCATAGAGGGCACCGGCTTCGAGGAAGATGACGGGGTTGGGATTGCGGATTGCTTCCAGCATCATCCCCTTCACATCGGCAGGGGTGGCCGGGCTGACCACCTTCAGGCCGGGGAAGTGGCCGTAAAAGCCTTCGAGGCTATGGGTATGCTGGGCGCTCAACTGCACACCACCGCCATTAGGGCCGCGGATAACGAGCGGAACGTTCACCTGGCCACCACTGAAATAGTGGATCTTGGCGGCGGTTTGGATGATCTGGTCGGCGGCCAGGAACGAGAAGTTCCAGGTCATCATCTCGACGATGGGCTTCAGGCCGGCCATCGCCATACCAATGGCGGCACCAGTGAAACCGCCTTCGGCGATCGGGGTATCCATTACGCGCTTGGGGCCGAACTGGTCGATAAGACCATTGGTAACGAGGTGGGTACCGCCATACAGACCGATATCCTCACCCAGCAGCACGATCGATTCATCGCGCTCCATTTCTTCAGCCATCGCACTGCGAAGCGCATCGCGATAGGTCATGACGGGCATGTGCTGAAATCCTTTCTTACAGCGGAGCGGCCTGTGGCCGGCTCCGGGAATGCCAGGTGATTAGCCCGCCGGTTCCACATAGGTATCGTCGGCGTACACATCGGTCAACAATTCGGAGAGATCGGGATCCGGGCTTTCTTCGGCGAACTTAATCGCGGCGTCGGCCTGGGCCTTGGCATTGGCACGAATTTCTTCGAGCCGATCTTCGGCGATGCCCATCTCGATCAGCTGCTTGTGCAGGGTTGGGATAGGATCCTTCTCGCGCCACTTGGCGATCTCTTCCTTGGAGCGGTACTGCTCGAGGAAATCGGCGGCGCCGTGCGGCACGATGCGGTAGCTGAAGGCTTCGATGGCGTAGGGCTTGCCGGTTTCGCGCACGCGTTCCTGCGCTTTTTCGGCAACGGCGAGCACAGCCTGGATATCCATGCCGTCCACGCGTTCCCATTCGATGCCGTAGCTCTCAAACTTCTTGCCGAGATCGGTCATGGCGGTGGCTCGTTCTACCGAGGTGCCCATGCCGTACTGGTTATTTTCGAGGATGAAGAGGGTGGGGCACATACCGGTTTTGCCCCAGAGACCGGCGAGGTTGGCGGCTTCGTGGAAGGCACCGTTGTGGATGGAGCCGTCACCGAGGTAGAGCTGCACCACGGCATCGCTGCCCTGGTAGCGCTTGCCGTAGGCCATGCCCGGGCCGAGGGGAATATGGCCACCCACGATACCGTAGCCACCATACATCCCACCTTCCGTATGGAAGAGGTGCATGGAGCCACCCTTGCCCTTCACGATACCTGTGCCCTTGCCGTACAGCTCGGCCATCACGCGGTTCGGATCGGCGCCTTGCAGGATTGCATGGGCATGATCGCGATAGGCGGTGATGGTGATATCGCCTTCTTTCATGGCATTAATGAAGCCAGTGGCTACTGCCTCCTGGCCGCTGTACACGTGGAGATATCCACCGATTTTACCCTGCCGGAATGCCTTGGTTGAGGCATCCTCAAACAGACGGATTTCCACCATTTTCTGGTAGAACCCGACCAGGGCTTCTGCGTCATACGCCACTTGCGCCTGTCCTTCCGTATACGTCTCGGCGGGGGGTTGTTGCGGCGACATCGCCGTTTCCAGCCGATCAACACTGCTCGAATCTGGTTGCGCCCCACGTTCGGCCGGAGTGGGAGCCGGAGGCTCATCACGCACGGGCGCGGATTGTGGAACGAACGCCGCGTGGGCGTGATCCTGTGCGAACCCATCTCGCACGGTGGTCATGGAAGTGATTGTACCGTATGTTGCTGCCTTAACTCTTGTAGCTTTTCGGGCACCTAGCACAAGAATAATGAATACAATAGGGATCAACAGGTACTGATACTGCATGTGTAATCACCTTCTTCATTTATTTAGCCCAAGTGGCGTGTGACGTAGCGAAAACGTGCTGCATTGCAGAAACAAAACACATCCCTCATTAGCAATTCTCCCCTCCCATCAGGAAATATCGGTTCCTGTATGATACCAGTGGGTGGTTTGACTACTAACGAGTTAGGTCCAGGGTGAAATGCGACGTTGCCTGTTACCGGCATACACCGTTGCTCTTGATGGTCTATTCGTCAGGAGTACATCAATCACGAAAACGGCAGGCATACAAATGCCTGCCGTTCCTATTTGTCTACGAACCGGATAACGGGTTGTTCACCTAACCCACTCCCTCAACCGCGACATAGATCGTGCAAACGCTATCGTCCGGGCTGGGGCCGAAGGTGTACAGCTCGACATCGCCCTCGAAGGTGCGCACATACGGGATGGTGCCATCGGCGAACTGGCCCAGCAGCCACGTCCAGGCGGCGGGGATGGTGGTATGAAATGGCCCCGGCACCTCCAGGGCGAGGAACTCGCCGGGCGGCACCTCCACCATGCCGACATCCGTTGGCAGGGTATCGCCAGCGGAAACCCGCATCCCCATGGTGAATTTGTAGAGCGGGTCGTGCGTATCGAGGTTGGTGAAATGCGTGTAGGCGCTGGCCATTTGCCCGGCCGGATGCGGCTGCATCATGCTGACGTCCAGCGGTTGCTCCATCATTTTGTGGATCACACGGGCAATGGGACTGGTGCCGGGATCTGCGTTGTACTCGATGCTGTTACTGGTATCGGCCTGGTACCCGGCCACCAGGATCGGTTTGGTGATGGAGACGACCTTGAGGTCGCTGGTGGAAAATTCGGGAACCGAACCATTGCTTTGCATCTCAACCTCCCGGCATGGAGCAGGGGAGCGCCCGTTCCTGACGGAGCTGCTGCCGTATCCCCGCGCCAATGCGATCACATGTTCTACTTCTCAATAGTAGCACTGCGGGCCACGAATGTGGAGAACTATGGCCGCCCTTGAGGGGCCCCGGGGCATCGCTATCATGGGCGAGAAACAGAACGGCCCGACTGGAATCCAGTCGGGCCGCTGTGGCGATTCTATTCGTCGGAGGTTTTGAATGAGGCGGAGTGTTCGGCCTCGGCTGCAAGGGCGTTCATTTGTTCGCTCAGGCGCGAGCCATTGGTATGCAGCGCGAATCCGGCCTGGGGCCGCACCGGCTTGCGCATCCAGGGCGCGGCCTTGCGGACTTCCTCGTAGCTCGGTGGGGAGACGTGAAATTGCTCAAACCGCTCGGGATCGAGCACATCCTTGCCGGTGGCATCAAATACGTGCAGGATCTCCTGCGCGGTGAGGTATTGGGTGGCGGGTCGGCGAGGACCTTCCTCCGGAATCGGCACCGGCAGCACGCCGCGCTCCGGCACGGTGCTGACATCGGGCAATTGGCCCGGCTGCTGCGGGCTCTGAACGGCACCAGGTGCCATCGGGGCGAATCGACGTCCTTCCGTGACGTGATCGCCGGTTTTTGCGTATCTGCGAAGAACAAAAGCCATGATGCCGAAAACTCCCCTGAATCCACGGTTTTCCGTACGGACATTGTAGCACCAGCCCGGGCGGCGAACAGCGAAGGTTTGACATTGCCAAACCTGGTGAATAGAGATCCCCGAACGCGGACAGCAACTGGCATCACACCCATGCACAATGGATGAACGCAGATGATGAGGCGATGAAGAGAGCAGGTTGAATAGAAGGTTGGGGGATGGAGATAACGGAAACCACAGCATCCCGGCAGGGAGGGTTCGCGGCAATGCGCGATCCCTTTTTTGCCAAATACATCTCCACCTACGCCCTCTCGATGACCGGCCTGATGGTACGCGCCACCGCCATGGGCTACCTGGTATACGACCTCACGGGCGATCCCTTTAAGCTGGGCGTAATGAGTTTTGCCCAGGTAGCGCCCGAGATCATTTTCGGTCCGGTGGCCGCCGCCGTGCTGGACCGGCTCGATCGTCGCAAGCTGCTGATCACAATCCAAATCATCTACGTCATCGGCATGCTCGCGCTGGTGGCGCTACTTGCCACTGATACCGTGCAGTTCTGGCACCTGGTGGTGATCGGCACGGTGATGGGAACCGCGGCCAGCTTTGATTGGCCCGCACGGATGGCACTGGTACCCACGCTCGTTGATCGCCCCTTGCTGCAGAGCGCGGTCGCGATCAATGCCGCCACGTTCAACGGCGCGCGGGTAATTGGTCCCTCCCTGGCGGGATGGCTGATCGGGCTGGTGGGGGTGATGTGGTGCTTCGGCCTGTATGCAGCGGCCTTGCTCCCGTTCATCGCCATGTTGGTGGTGATGCCGCGCAATCGTCGACCTGTAGCCCATACATCCGGCGAATCGGCATGGAGCGAGCTGCGCGAGGGCTATCGCTATATCTGGGAGCACAAGCCAATCCGGGCCATGCTGACGGTGGATATCGTGCCGATTATGCTCGGCATGAGCTACCTCGCCATGGCCCCGGCCATCGCCCATGATGTGCTGAAGATGGGCAGCGAGGGCCTGGGCTACCTGCTGAGCGGCAGCGGCATCGGCTCGTTGCTGGGCACGCTGCTGGTGGCGCGGATGAGCGGCATGCAGCGGCGGGGCATGGTGGTGGTCATTGGCGTGGGGCTGTTTGGCATCGCCCTGGTCGCATTCGGGCTGACATCGTCTGTCATCCTGTCGCTCAGCCTGATTGTGGTGGTGGGCCTCATCTACGGCACATACAGCACGATGAACGACACCCTGATCCAATCGACGGTGGAAGATGCCTATCGTGGCCGGGTATCGGCCACGTATTCAATGATCTGGGGATTGTCGCCCGTGGGGGGGCTCATCGCCGGGTCGCTGGCCAAATTCGTTGGCGTGCAGTGGGCGATCGCCATCTGTGGCCTGCTGGTGCTGGCCTATGTTCCTTACCTGTGGTTCCTCACGCCGCTACGAAAGGTCGATTGATTCGGCATTGCCACCCTATTTTCGACTGCTTTAGGGTCTCACGGTAAACTTGGAAACCGACCAGCCACCAGGGGGACGCGCTGCCAACGATTTCCTACCCGAAAGACAAATGCCGATGCTGCTGCTCCACACCAGGTACCCATCACCATGAAGTTGCGCCCAGGCTTGCCAATTTCCCTGTACGACCTCAAGGACAGCCTGTGGTATCGCCCGGCGTTAATGACGATTGCTGCCCTTATTCTCAGCCTGCTCACCGTGCAACTGGATATTTACCTGTTCCAACACCAGGAAATTGAGTTGCCGTGGCTGTTCCAGGGCGGAGCCGAAGGTGCACGCGGCGTGCTCAGCGCGATCGCCGGCACGATGATGACGGTTGCGACCACCGCATTTTCCGTCACGCTGGTGGCGTTGCAACTGGGATCAAGCCAGTTCTCGCCACGCATCCTGCGGAGCTTCACAGGCGATACCGGTAACCAGCTGGTGCTGGGGATCTTTATCGCCACGTTCGCATATTCACTTTCGGTTCTGCGCACCGTGCGGTCGGAGACCAATGATTTTACCGGATTTGTTCCCACTATCAGCGTCACGGTTGCGTTACTGCTGGCCTTCGCCGCAATTGGATCGCTGATCTTTTTCTTCCACCATGCCACCCGTACTATCCAGGCATCGGTGGTGATTGATCGCACCTTCAACGATTCCCACAAGCTGGTGGAGCGTACCCAGAAACGGCATGGCGCAGCCAATCGGCGCGTACTCCCGGAGGTGATGACCCTGCCAGAACAATACGACCGGCTGGTGATGGTGAAGAGTACAGGCGCGGGCTATCTGCGGGATCCCAATATCGACGAAGCCATTTCCATTGCCACCGCCAACACGCTGCTGCTGGAATTCCACGTGGGCGTTGGCGACTACCTGAATCCTGGCGTGCCGCTCGCCACGATCTGGAGCAACACGGCGGAGAATCAATCAGATCGGGATGATCTCGTAGAAATTGCCTCCAGGGTGCGGTCGTGCTTCGAATTCGGCATGGAGCGCACGCTGGAGTTCGATTCGCTTTTCGGTTTGCAGCAACTTACCGATATCTCGCTGCTGGCGCTTTCCCCCGGTACGAACGATCCCACCACAGCCCATTCGGTGATCGATCGTGTTGGCACCACGCTGATTGAACTGGAAGACGTTTCCGGCAGACAGGTGGCCTGCGTCGACGATGATGGCGAGATTCGGCTGCTGTACCCCATCCCGAGCTACGAGGAGTTCGCCCGACTGCCATTTGATCAGTTGCGCCATTATGGTGCGGCCGATCCACTGATCGTGATTCACGCACTGCAAACACTCAACCAGGTTGCCGGTCAGGTTGCGCCCGCCAATGCCGGCATCCTGAAGCAACTCGCGATGGAGTTCTACGACGGGGCAGACCGGAGCACGTGGGTACCCGCCGATACCCAACGTGTGAGCGCGGCCGCAGCCTGGGCGCTGGCCGAGGGGTAGGTCTTCAGCGATATCCCTTTGCCGAGTGATTGCTGCTATTTCGCCGCGTTTCCCATACAGTACCTTCACGACCCGTTGTACGCCGTCCTGTTGCCGGAGCGACGATGATACCAGACGCCGTTACCCGCCAATCACAACGCCTGCCGCGATCCCCGCATTACGCCTGGATCATGTTCGCGGTGGTGTTTGTGATCCTGCTGGGGGCATCCGGTTTCCGCTCTGCTCCCGGCGTGCTGATGGTGCCGCTGCAGGAGGCATTCGGCTGGGATCGGGGCACGATCTCGTTCGCGGTCAGCATCAACCTGGTGCTTTACGGTTTTATGGGTCCGTTTGCGGCAGCGCTAATGGAACGTTACCCAATGCGGGTGGTTGTCTCGCTGGCGCTGCTACTCATCTCCAGCGGTGCCCTGCTGACGCTAGCCATGAGCCAGCCACTGCACCTCTACCTCACCTGGGGCGTGATGGTGGGGTTGGGATCCGGCTCGATGGCCACGGTGCTGGCGGCCACGGTCGTTTCGCGCTGGTTCGTGGCCAAACGCGGCCTGGCGATGGGTGCGCTCACCGCTGCCAGTGCGACCGGTCAACTGATCTTCCTGCCGCTGATCGCTACCCAGGCCAGTCGGCATGGCTGGCAGGCGGTTTCGATCACGATTGCGGCGATGAGCCTGGCCGTGGTGCCACTGGCTTTCATCTTCCTGCGCGATCGACCGGCCGATCTCGGTCTCACTCGGCTCGGCGCCCCTGCGGACGATGCGGTTCCGCGCACCAAGGGGAATCCGATCCGGATCGCGTGGAGCACCCTGGCCGAAGCCAGCCGCAGTATGGATTTCTGGATCCTCGCGATCACCTTCTTCGTCTGCGGCGCCACCACCAACGGCCTTATCGGCACGCACCTCATCCCGGCGGGACATGATCACGGCATGAGTGAGGTCTCGGCGGCCAAATTACTGGCGGTGATCGGCGTTTTCGATGTTATCGGCACGATCGCATCGGGCTGGCTGACGGACCGGATCGATCCACGCAAGCTGTTGCTGGGCTATTACGTATTGCGCGGGATCAGCCTGCTGGCCCTGACCCATGTGCTTGGGGACGTCAACTTTGGCCTGATCGCCTTCATTGTGTTCTATGGGTTGGATTGGGTGGCAACCGTGCCGCCGACGGTGCAGCTCTGCCAGCAGATTTTTGGTCCCGGCAAGGGATCGGTGGTGT
>DJVD01000212.1 GCA_002440805.1 Chloroflexi bacterium UBA6265 | reverse complement strand
AGATCGATGCCGACGGCTGTTCGCTCGATACCCAACCAGTCGAATACCTGCTGCAAGGCCTTCTGGGATGTCGAGTGCGTATAGGTGAGCTTGTAGCCAAACCGGGCGATGGCCTCGAATGGACCATCCGTAAGTGCGTTCGGCCAGGCGCTTGTTTGGGCGTCCATCTCTCCGGATCGGAAGACAAACAGCCGCCACGTGCGCCCGATTGGGTTTTCCCAGAGCCACGGGTAGGCCGCGACGAAGGCGAAGAAGGCGATGAACGGCTGGGCGATCAGCATCGCCCCGGCGCGCCTGCCCGCGGGGCTGCGATCTGCAATTAGTCGCAACACGCCGAACGCCGCCAACGGCGGAGCCAGCAGCAGCGGTGTCAGCTTGGTAGCCCCACCCAGCCCGAGGAGGATGCCCAGCACAATGGCCCGCGCCCACGTAGGTTTGGCAGCGAACTGCCACCCTGCCATCAGCGCCAGCAGCAGGAGGAGGGCGAAGGTTTCATCGCTGAGCGCCTGTGTGCTCAGCACAATGTGCAAGGGGTGCCAGGCCAGGTACACACCGGCGGCAACCCCTCCCACGCGATTGGTGGTCAACCTTCCCAGCACGTAGGCTGCTCCCACTGCCAGGGCGCCAATCACGGCGTTGGTGCGCCGTCCCGCATGCAGGGTGTCCTCGGTGGGATACCCGCCAGTGGCGGTGTACCAGTTGCGATCGTACTGGTAATCCCACACGCCGGTCCCGCGCAAGTCTTCGCCCTGTAGGGCCAGGCCAATGCCGATAGCCACGCTGCCCAGGGGCGGTTGGCCCACGGTTATGACGTAATCCTGCCAGGTTGGACCGAAGGGATCGGCAAGATCGGCGGCGTAGTAGGCGCGATTGAGCCAGCGGGTTTCATCGCGGTCACCTGGCGTCAGCTCCACGCGCTGCATATTGATGCTGATCGAGGCGGCAACCAGGAGCCCAACGATCACGATGTCCGGCAGGAGATTGCGCCACCTGCTTTCGCCCGACGGCGCATCCCGGGTTGTCCACAGCGCCCATCCCGCCAGCAGCACCAACGACACTGCGACGGCGGCAATGCCTACCCGGCTGTGGGACCAAACACTTGCACCCGTGAGCACCACCGTTGCAATCAGGGAGTCAACAACCAGCCGACTCCGGCGGCGCGCATCGGCAGACCGTGAGCCCCACAGAGTGATCGCTTGCACGGCCACAAGAACCGGCGCCGCCATGACCAGTCCCTGCTGGACGATACGGGCCGCGCCCTCGATCGCTCGCGCCGGGGGCGGCACATACAGGCTGGTGGCCCGGGTGAGGCGTATGAGGAAGACGCTGGCATCGAATAGCCTGCCTTCGTGCAGGCGTGGCAGCACATCGCTCTGGATATAGCCAGAGATTGTCTCTTCGCTCAGTCCCGATGAGGCGAAGGCATTGGTTCCGGCTGAGTACACCACCACGCTCTTCTCGGGTGTAGCCGGAAGCCACATGGTCAGGAAAACGATGCCATCGTCGGCGCCGGTCGAAGTTTCGACCGCATTATCGGCGCGATAGCGATCGGCGATCGACTGCGCCGACCCAACCGAGGTGCCATCGCCGCGGAGGACGACGAACATGATTGGCACCCCTGCCCGTTGCGCCAAATCGGCGTCGCGCTGGAGTGTATCTATCTCACCCTGGCTGAAAAGATCGTCACCACTGAGCAGCGTGGGAAAAGTACCGGCTGCACCTGTCGGTATTACGACGAGTAGGAAGCAGAAAAAAGCTATCAGGCTGGCGGTGAGGTGACGCATCATCGGTTGGTTGGCTCTGGCAGGGCGAGATCAACAGGCGCGCGCGGTGGGAACAGTCGGGTGGTGAAGTACCCCACAGTGCAACCTATAGCAACGAACTCCCCGAACATAATCGGCAGGTAATAGCGCTCGAAAGCGACACGCATGCTCAGGATGATCGTAGCGAACTGGAAAACAATGAGCGCGGCAACCATCAGCTCGGCGCTCCGCAAGCCCTTCCGCAGGCCCACGATCGTCAGCAGGGCGATTCCGGCCATCGCCAGCCACATGTCAGTGGGGCCCAGGATTTCGGCGAGGCGATCCATCCGTGCCCACTGGAAGATTTGCAGGGTCGAACTCCAGGTGTTGCCCAACGTGTCGTAGGTCATCTGCAGGCTTTCCCACGGGGAATTGGTTTGGAAATGCGGGTTAAGCCGATATTGGTTGTCCATTTCCAGTTGGCGGAACTTGAGCATGTACATGGTGCGACGAATGGGATCCGGCCACAGATACGGGAATGTCGCGATGAACGTAGCCAGCGCTACAAACGGCGTGCTCAGCAACATCCAGCTCATATGGGAGAAAGCTGGCAAATGCCAGAATGAAGTGCTCGTGAGGGCGGGATGTTGGCGACGGAACCACCATGCTCGCAAGCAGATCAGGCCACCCAGACCGGCCATAGGCAGGCTCAACGCCAGGGGAGTGAACTTGTTGCCGCCACCCAGGCCGATCAGCAAGCCGATGGCGATTGCCAACCACCATCGCGGTTTGCGCATGAAGTGGATGGTGGCGAGGAAAAGGAGTGCCAACGTGAGGGTCAGGGTGGAATCGGCCAGGGCGATGCGGTTGTACCAAACTTCCAGTGGATTGGCGAGATAGAAAACCGCTGCGACGACGCCCCCGACGGGATTGGTAAGATTGCGAACCACGAGATAGAGGATCGCACCACTGGCCGCACCGAGAAACGCGTTCCAGCGCCTGCCGGCCATTAAATCCGCCTGCGAAGGCAGGGTGCCGTATTGCTCGTTCCAGGCTCGCACCCGGCGGAAATCGTAGGCCTTGTTCGTTTCCAGGTCACGACCTTGTACGAGCAGGCCGATTCCGATGGAATAGGAGCCGATTGGCGGTTGGCCGCGGGACAGGTATTGATGGTTCCAGGTCGGGCCAAACGGATCAAGTACATCTTCAATGAAATGAGCCCGGTTGATCCAGCGACTCTCGTCAAGGTGATAGTCTTGCTGCTCAATACCGCTGAGATACCAGCCGAAACCGATCAGGAAGATGAGCAAAACGGCGATCGCATCGAACCGTAACGTCCGCACTCGCGGCGCAACGGCAGTGCCAACCCATCCGCTGGATTGTGTTATCGGCGTTGGCGAAAAGATGGGAAGATTCACCGAGTCTCCTGCTAACAATTGGGCGTCGGGCTCGGGAATAATGCTAACCTAGGGGTAGCAGTTCCCACCACGCGAACAATAATACCCGCGGACTGGTGGCCGATGCCGGGACCGGCGTGATCAGGCAAGGAATTCCTGAAATGAAGACCAATGAAATTCGCCGATTGCTGATTGCCAACCGCGGAGAAATTGCCCTGCGGGTGATGCGCACAGCGCACGAGATGGGTATCGAAACCATCGCCATTTACGGCGATGGCGAAGAGCATGCCCGGCACGTGCAATATGCAAACGAGGCGTATCGCATTGGCGAAGGCGATGGATTGCCCTACCTGCGAATTCCCCAGATTATCGAAATCGCCACTCGAGCAAAGGCCGATGCGGTTCACCCCGGCTACGGTTTCCTCGCTGAGAATGCCGGCTTCGTCCGAAAGGTAGAAGAAGCCGGCATTAAGTTTGTCGGCCCCACCGCCGAATCGATGGAGCAACTGGGTGACAAGATCCAGGCTCGGATGCTGGCCACCAAAGCGGGTGTGTCACCGGTACCGGGTACGCCCGATGCTGTCCTCACGCTGGAAAAGGCACTGGCGTTGGGTGAGGATATCGGATATCCAATCGCGGTGAAGGCTACAGCCGGTGGCGGTGGCCGTGGTTTTCGGGTGGCTGAATCCTCTGACGGCATGGAGGCCGCATACAACGGTGCCCGAGGCGAAGCTGAACGGTATTTCAGCAACCCCGATGTGTATCTTGAGCGCTATATCCCCAATCCCCGCCATATTGAAGTGCAGATTTTCGTTGGCGCCGATGGTCGTGTCATTGCCTTTCCCGAACGCGAATGCTCGATCCAGCGTCGCCACCAAAAACTGGTCGAGGAAACACCATCGACTGCTGTTTCGCCCGAATTGCGCGCCAGGCTGCAAGATGCCTCAATCAGTCTGGCCAAAACGGCCAACTACAAGAATGTCGGCACCATTGAGTACCTGCTGGACAAGGATGGTTCCTTCTACTTTATGGAAGTGAACACGCGTGTGCAGGTGGAGCATACGGTCACCGAGATGGTGACCGGTTACGACATCGTCCGTGAGCAATTACTCGCCGCCATGGGTGAGCCCAGCCATATCACCAGCGATCGGCTCGAGCCGAATGGTTGGAGCATCGAATGCCGGATTAACGCCGAGGATGCGGCCAACAATTTCCAGCCCCACCCAAACAGGCTTTCCCACGTCGTGCGACCGATCGGGTTTGGTGTTCGTGTCGATAGCTCGCTCCAAAGTGGCGACACGATTTCCGACAAATATGATTCGCTTATCTCCAAGGTCATCACCTGGGGGCGGGATCGCGACGAAGCCATCAGCCGGATGAAGCGTGCGCTCCACGATTATGAGATCGTCGGCGCGCCCAGCACGATCCCGTTCCACCAGCGCGTGTTGGAAACGGAAGATTTCCGCACGGGGCAATACGATACATCGTTCCTTGAAATCCATCAGGACGATATCATCGGCAGCATTCCGCCGATGTACCAGGGTGAAGAGGCCGAGCCGGAGGAAACCGATCCTGCCGTGCCACTGCTGATCGAGGTTGACGGACATCGTTTCAACGTGCAGGTATTCGGTGCCGTTGGTGTGGCAGCCCCGGAAAAGACGAAAACAACCACCAAACGCAAGCGCGCCGCCAGGAAGGAAGCTGCGGTTTCCAATGACCGTGACGTGCTCAGCCCAGGCCAGGGAACCATCCTTCGCGTAGCGGTAGAAGTAGGCCAACCAATTGCCGTCGGAGACCTGATCTGCGTGGTCGAATCCATGAAAATGGAAAACGAGGTCGTTGCCCAGCGCCAGGGCACGGTGGCTGCAGTTGGTGTGAGTGCCGGGCAATCGGTCAGTCGAGGTCAACTGCTGGCGAGTATCGATACACCATGAGCCATATCACCGTCCTGCTTGACGAGGCAGTACACGCGCTCCAGCCGCGGGCCGGTGGTGTGTATATCGATGGAACGTTTGGTGGTGGTGGCCACAGTACGCTGATCCTGGAACGGGCTGGCGGAGCGGCGACGCTGTATGCCATTGATGCGGATCCCGATGCGATTGCTCGTGCAGAAGCATTACGGGCAACCACGATGGGCGCCGGCCTGATCCCTGTACATGACAATTTCCGCAATCTTGCCGATATTGCCGCCGAACGTGCGATGCCACCCATCGATGGCGTGTTGCTCGATCTCGGGCTGTCATCATTCCAGCTCGACCAGGCCGAGCGGGGGTTCGCGTTCCGGTTTGATGGCCCGCTTGATATGCGGTTCGATAACACCCGTGGCCAGTCGGCTGCCGACCTGGTCAATGGCGCCTCTGAAACCGATCTTGCGGATGTTATCTGGCGCTACGGCGAAGACAAGCAAAGCCGCCGCATCGCGAAGGTCATCGTTGAGCGCCGCAGCTCCGCGCCGTTTACCTCTACTTCCGATCTGGCCAAGGTTGTAGAGAATGCAGTGGGCGGGCGACGTGGACAATCCATCCATCCCGCAACTCGCACCTTCCAGGCGCTTCGAATTGCCGTGAACGAGGAGCTCACCGCGTTGGAGGAGGTTCTCACCGCCGCGGTTGACCTGCTTGCCCCCGGTGGCCGGCTGGTGGTCATCA
>DJVD01000134.1:14360-20027 GCA_002440805.1 Chloroflexi bacterium UBA6265 | reverse complement strand
CCCCGCCTACTAAACACCAAATAGAGTGCGACGCAAACCATACCCATCAGGAGAATCGCAAACGGATACCCAAGCAACCAGTCCAGCTCGGGCATGTGCCTGAAATTCATGCCATAAATTGTACCAACCAGGGTGGGCGCGAACAGGATGGCGGCCCAGGCGCTGATTTTCTTGATTTCCTCGTTCTGGGACAGGCTGACGATCGTCAGATTCACATTGAGGATGTTCTGTAGAAGTTGCTGGAATCCATCAACCCGCTCATTGATGCGTGTGACGTGATCCTGTACATCTCGTAAATAGCGATGCAGCTCGGACTCGTTGCCTTCGGTAGGGAAATCGGACATCAACGTCGCTATGATATCGGCCAGCGGTTTCGTCGCTCGCTGGAACTCGAGAACTTCCCGCAACAGTTCGTAAACTCGCCGCGACGCGTGGGCACTGCCGGCGAACACCTGCTCTTCAATTTCATCGATATCGTTCTCCAGTCCTGCAACCACGGGGGCATAGCCGTCCACAATCGAGTCCAGAATGGCATAGAGGATCGCGAGGGAATTATGGTCGAGGATGTGTCCCTCCCGCTCGATTCGATCCCGAACCAACGTCATATCCGGAGCGCCCTGATGGCGAACAGACACGACAAAATTCGGTCCCGCAAAGACGTGTAATTCACCAAACTCGATGGTTTCCGGTTCGTCCAGATACCGGGCACTCTTCAACACCATGAACAGCGTGTCGCCATATCGCTCGAGCTTGGCCCGTTGATGCGCCTTAACCGTATCTTCAACCGCGAGGATATGGAGATCGAACTCGTCCGAGACGAATGCCAGATCGTCGTGCGTCGGCTGACTGAGGACAATCCAGGCCACTCCTGAACGTTCCACGGCCACGTCGTAGGTCTGATCCAACGGCGGAACGTCCACAATCCTCTCGCCGTCTACATAAACAACGCTCTCTATTCCCACGACTTCACCTCTTGTTCCCGTCGGGCCACCGCGCGATGGATTGTGTAATCTCGAGCAAACAATACGCCCTCGCTGTTTACGGTGCCACAACGATCACAACCCTCTGGAGCGATTTCGGATCGACTGCAAAGGTCGTCTCGACCTTGTCCCGTCCTTGACATAGCGGGTTCGCCAACCTCGTCGCCCGTGACATGCGCTGTTCTACACTGGTTTCAACCAATACACCGGGATCGATGAGAGCAGGCGCTCCCGTCTCAAACCACCACAGGAGAATGGACAGTGGAAACCGAGAAGTTCGACGCGATTGTGATCGGTGCTGGTCAGGGCGGGGGACCACTCGCCAGATCCTTCGCCCAGTCAGGCAAGAAAACCGCACTTGTCGAACGCGAGTTTCCAGGAGGCACCTGCGTCAATTGGGGCTGCACCCCCACAAAGACGATGATTGCCTCTGGCCGAGTCGCCCATCTCGCCCGCAGGGCCGCTGATTACGGCGTCCATACCGGAAACATCTCCATCGACATGCCCCGCATTCGCCAACGAAAACGTGACATTGTCGAGATGTTCCGCGAAGGTAGCCGCAGCGGCATCGACAGCACCGCGGGGTTGGAATATATCGAGGGCGATGCAACGTTTACGGGCGACAAAACGCTCAGCATCGCGCTAAACGGGGGCGGAAGGCGCGAGCTGCGCGCAGAGATCATCGTGCTGGATGTCGGTGAGCGATTCCGTGAACTCGATCCAGGGATAGCCGAGGGCGTATCCCTCCACAATGCAGGCACGATCATGGAACTCGATGATGTGCCCGAACATTTGCTGATAATTGGCGGTGGACCGATTGCCCTGGAGTTCAGCCAACTCTTCCGCCGGCTAGGCGCAGAAGTGACTGTCCTGAACCGCGGTCCCCAGATCCTCTCCCGGGAGGATGCTGATATCGCCGAGGCCGTTGCCGAAATCCTTGAGCAAGACGGTATTCGAATTGAACGCAACGCTTCGCCGTCTCGTATCGTCAAAGCCGAAGACGGTGTGAGCGTCACTATCTCGCGAGACAACTCGGAGCAATCGAACCTGCGGGTATCACATGTGCTGGTCGCTGCGGGCCGTGCCCCAAATACCGAAGGCCTGGGGTTGGCTGAAACCGGGGTGCGAATCGACGACAAGGGATACATCCCCACGGATGATCGGCTTAAAACCAACGTAGCGGGAATTTACGCCATTGGCGACGTACGGCCCGGTCCAAAGTTCACCCATATTTCGTACGACGATTATCGGATCCTGAAAGCCAATCTTATTGATGGCGACGACCGCACAATAAAGGAACGACTGGTTCCAGCCACAACCTTCATTGACCCGCAATTGGGGCGAATTGGCCTTTCAGAACGGGAGGCGCAGAAAAAGGGCATTCGTTACCTTGTCGCCGCAATGCCGATGTCCCGCGTCGCGCGGGCCCTGGAAACGGACGAAACCCGGGGATTGATGAAGATCCTGGTTCATGCGGAAACCGAACGAATCCTGGGTGCAGCTATTCTCGGGATTGAGGGAGGTGAGATCGCCTCAATGCTGCAAATCGCGATGATGGGAGACCTGCCATATACCGCGCTGCGCGATGGCGTGTTCGCCCACCCTGGATTGGCCGAAGCGTTGAACAATGTCTTTGGCAACCTCGCGGAGCCCACACACCAGTTCATCCCAACGTAGAACCATCGTGGTATGCAGATTGAGGGTTCGAACCACGTAGCGGAATTAAGAGCATGGGATGTTTCTTACACGCCGTTGGTTGACAGCGTTTTAGGGGCTGAATACACTTTCCGGAGGAAACAAAGAGACAACTCATTCTGCTGGGGTAGTGGGAGGATTCAATCCAGGGCAGCGACTCTGGGACGCGACTTCGACATGTGTCGATAGTTGAACTGTGCTTTTCTCACGAACCTTGGGAGAATGAACTGTGTTCAAGAAACTTCTCGCTCTCACCATGATAATTGGACTTCTCGCCCCGCTGATGGTTGCGCCCACCTCGGCTGCCAGTAGTGAGGTGTGCAAGATTCCTCGAGGTGGTGATGCTGATGGCAACGGCATCGGCGACGCTGGAGTGCAAGTAGTCTGTAACTTCACTGCATATTACGCTGTGGATGCGAACGGAGACTGGTACCTGGATTATGGAGATGGTCGGGATGTGGTCGGCACTGTGTCCAGCCCGGCCGAACTTGACTCCGCAACGCTTGAGGAGTGCTTCTATCAAATTCACTCCCGCGGCTCATTCGAGGACACGCCTTACCAGGATACCGGCGAAATCAGCAATCGCGTTCGTTGCGTCGGGCCTGATGGCGTGACAACGTACAACTGGGTAATGGTGGCTTCAGATGATCCACGTTATACAGGGGATCCCGCTTTGGCCGTTCCCGAATTCGGGCCGGGCTGGGAATACGCTGTCAATACGGAAAGCGGTAAGGGCAACCTCGTCGTAAAGCCGCAAGGGTAGCAGACACCTGACTCAGGAACTCTTAAAGAATCCGCCGAGCGAATGCCCGGCGGATTCTTTAGCTGTGTCCAATAGTGTGTTCGTTGAATTAGGCATCTTCGCTGATCTCGATATCGTATTTCTTTGCCGCGGCAATAATGCGGTGCCGGATCGTCTTCAGATCGTCAGCGTCATATTTGGCAGCGTTGCTCTCCTTGTTGATATAGCTCCACGCAGCACGTACGTGTTTCTCGGAGTCAATCGGGTATTTGTTGTTAACCGGGTCGGCGAATTCTACATCGCCATACTCCCGCTCACCTTCATCTGGGTTCACATCCGTGCGGCGGTCGATCTTGCTCACGATGCTGTCCTTTCCAGTGCGAAATCGAGTCGCTGAAAATTCCATCGCAGAGTGAGTGCCATCAATTACACGGCGGGACGTTCTTCCATGCCGTCGGTCCGATCACGCTGCTGGCGGGCCGTCATCAACCCAATGCCAGCCGCGACGAGGGCCGCGAAACCGCCTATCAGCAGGGCGACACGTGCACCGGCGTGCTCTCCAACGGCGCCCATCAACGGACCGCCAATCGGCGTGGTGCCAAGGAAGGCGATGGACCAAAAACTCATCACCCTCCCCTGCATATCCGGGCGCGATGCAAGCTGGATGGTGACATTTCCGAGCGAGGTGAAGTTGATGCTGAAGAACCCCACAATCACCATGCCCAGCACCGCCAGGCTAAACGTGGGCGCAAATGCCACCAGCATTACGCTGCCGCCGAAAAGCGCTGCCGATTTCACCAATGCCCTGGCATTACTGCGGCGCTTGCCGGCAGTATAGAGCCCACCCAGGACGGCGCCCACACCCATTGCGCTGGTGAGGGCCGCAAATCCACTGGCTCCGTTCCGGAACGTGAATTCGGCCAGCAGGGGCAGCACCACCGAGAATTCGTAGGTGAATGTGCCAATGATGACCATCATCACCAGTACGTTACGAATGACCGGTTCCTCGCGCACGTAGTTCCAGCCGGCGGCCATTTGGCCTTTCGCACGGGTGACCATTTTGGCTGGTTGCAACTCGCTGGCTCGCATCAACATGAGCGTGATGATGACGGCAATGTGGGTGAGGCCACCGAGGACGAAGCATAAGCCAATGCCAACCCCGGCAATCAGGATACCGGCGAGCGCCGGGCCAGCTACACGGGCAAGGTTGATTGTCATCGAGTTGAGAGAGACGGCGTTGGTAAGGTGATCGTTGCCAACCAGTTCCCGCACAAATGTTTGGCGGGCAGGATTATCCACCACTTTGATAAGGCCATTGACGAGGGCGGAGACGTACACCATCCAGAGCTCAATGCTATCCGTGATGATAAGCAACCCCAGGGCCAGGCCCAGCAAACACGAGGCGGCCTGGCTGACATAGAGAATCGATCGCTTGGGATAGCGGTCAATCATCACCCCGCCCCACGCACCGAGAACAAGTACCGGGACGGTTTGCAACGCCGTGACGACGCCAAGCGCAGTGCCGGAACCAGTCAGCATCAGCACCAGGATTCCCTGGGCAACCGACTGCATCCACATGCCGGTCATGGAAAACGACTGACCGTAAAAATACAGGCGGTAGTTGTAAATAGTGAGCGAATCGAAGGTGCGCTTGATGAACGATCTGGTCCAGGCGGTCATGACAAAACAATCCGTACGATTACCGTCATCCTCACGGCGACAAAGGATAACCGGCAATACCCCGACCTACCCTGGCAACTCCTGCTCCTAACCTACGCCAGTTGCTCCATTTCGGCAACAGGAAGGCACCCCAGCTGGCGCTGAGGTGCCTTCCTGCAAGTATTCAGCGGAGTTTTCCGGTTATGCCTGTCCCACCGGCTTGCCGTCGTTGTTGGTTATGAGCACGACCGATGGTCGCGGGGCTACCGCGTGATCCGGCCACTGGCTGACTGGCTCCTCAACGGTGCCACCCTCACCGGGATGCTGAACAGACGCGAACAGCGCGGTGTTGTCAGTATTGAACACCGGCCCCGAACACTCGGCACCGGTCACCGTACTAAAGAACTGACGGGCTAGACCACGCTCAGGCCCTTCAGTTGCAGCCACGAACAAGCCGTCGTTACCGGGCAGGTTATTTGGGAGGCCATCGGTGCTGATCCAGATATTCCCGGCCGTATCGAATGTGATGTTATCCGGCGCTGCGAAGGAACTAACACCCTCCGTGTGCCCACCATAGTAAGCACCCGAGGC
>DJVD01000134.1:5016-14331 GCA_002440805.1 Chloroflexi bacterium UBA6265 | reverse complement strand
GCGTGATCGTCGCCATCTTCGGTCATCTCAATGATGTGACCGGTGAAATTTTCTGGTCGCGGATTGGCGGCATCCTCGTCGCCCGATTCACGTTTGGAGTTGTTCGTGCATACGAGATAGACCTTGCCCGTGGCAGGGTTGGTTTCGAAATCTTCCGGGCGATCCATCTTGGTGGCGCCAACGAGGTCGGCCGCCATGCGAGTGTGGATCAGCACCTGGGCCTGGCTGGTGAAACCGTTGGCCTCCGTCAGTTCGCCCTGCCCGAACACCAGGGGGATCCACTCGCCGGTGCCGTCATCGTTATAGCGGGCGACGTAGAGGGTGCCTTCGTCGAGGAGATCCGCATTGCTCGCGCGATTGCCCGGATCATACGGATTGGTGGTGACAAACTTGTAGGCGTAATCAAAACGCTCATCGTCACCACAGTAGAAGGCAACCTGACCGCCCGGAGCGACGAAACTCGTGGCACCCTCATGCTTGGTGCGACCGAGCGCGGTTCGTTTTTTCGGCGTGGACGCGGGATCGAAGGGATCGATTTCAACAACCCAGCCGAACCGGTTCGGCTCGTTGGGTTCCTGTGCCATGTCAAATCGGGGATAGAACTGTTCCCACAATCGCTCTGAGGCGCCTTCCGGCATGCCGTAGCGTCCCAGATGTTCGGCGGCCTCGGGATCGGACGTGGCGAGCACATCCACATTGGCGAAGTACTGGTTGAAGTTCTCCTCGCCGGTGAGGATGGTTCCCCATGGTGTTTCGCCGCCGGCGCAGTTGTTCAACATACCGACCACCTGGGTACCTGTAGCATCTTCGCTTGTTTTCAGCAGGTCGTCACCGGCGGCGGGTCCGGAAAGTTCCATGAGCGTGGTGCCGGTAATGCGTCGGTTGTACTGGCTATCCAGCACCGGCGACCACTTCCCGGATTCATCACGCCTGATTTCAATCACGGTCAGGCCATGGGCGGCGAGTTCAACGTCAACGATGTCCTGGTTGGTGTGAACGGTGACCTCGGCGTCGTCGCCTTCGCCCTCGATGGTCATATAGCCGGGGAACATGAGCTCCGGGTTGGTGTATTCGTGGTTCACAGCCAGCAAGCCATGATCGCTGTTGCCCGACCCCTGCGGCAGCGAGTACCACCCGATCCAATCACAGTTGTAGCCAAATTGAAGTTCCTGTGACTCTTTTGTCTGGTTATTGATGTCCCACTCTGGGGCATCGGCAAACACCGGATCTCCCCAGCGTAGGAACGGAATGGCAGTATGGCCGGCAGCGACAACGAGATCATTCCCCTCGTCGAGCTCGATGGCTTCCCACTGTATTCCGCCAGTGACCGGTGATGCGATGGGGGTGGCTGCCGGTGTAGCATCCTGCGCGGCAGTCGTCTTCACACCGGTGAGGACAATACCACTGGCGAGACCAGCCTGAACGACCCCGCGGCGACTCCAGCGACGCGCCAGCACGTCTTGCATGCGCTCGCCACGTCCGTTCACGGACAGAATTTCTTCGCGATCACCTTCGTAAAATTCTTCACTTCGCTTGCTCGCCACTGCGCACTCCTGTTCACAAGAAATGGAAACTACGCGGTGGGTTCGTCCCACTCGCGCTATCTCCATTTACGGTGACCCAGCCTCGACGAGGTTGAATGAATTGTTAAGATCATGGTTAGAACATCATTAACCACCTCGATAGTATTTCGTATCCGTCTTTGGTTGGCCCGGATCGCTCTTCTCGATATCCCCAGGAGCGTCGTGGGAGTCGAAAGTTACGATCGAAGGTGGACAGCCCGTGAGTAGACTCGCGCTGGAAATGCNNGTAGCACAGACCAGGGATATGTGGAATGCGATCTGGCTTGTCTCCTGGCTGCTGGTGACGGGAGGCATTCACGTGTCCGTGCTGGCTCCACCAGCAAATTGCCGGTCGCCCGGATGGGAGGCGGGAATCGCCGTAGCCCGGCATGATGCCCAGTCCCCTCAATGGCGGACAGCGATTCTCCGGGCGCAGGATGGGCTGGCCAAGGCTTCCAAATCTGACGGCTTTGCCCAAAGCGTTTCTTACTTGGGCCAGGTGCGAGTGAACAGGCCGGGGTACGAGACGACGTACCCGTCGGGATCGACGGTGAGGTCACGCACGAACTCCCGGGTCTCGGAGGAGTACCTCACACTGGTTGCATCCACTCGCGAATAGCGCTGTTTGACTGGCTGCACTGTCAGTTCAGGCAACGAAATGTAGGCCACGCGCAGATTTTGCTCATCGTGTGCCACCAGAGGCAATCGATTGACAGGCAATGTATTTGTAAGCGGCGACCACTGGATATCCACATCCAGGCAACCGTCCAGCTCCGACATGGCATTCTCGTCGGCATCCGTCCAGTGGCCGTCGCCCTCGCTGAGCAGATGGATTCCTTCCATGCTGCCGGGCTGGGTTTCTACCATCAGGCGCAACTCCAGGGTGCGCCATTTCTTGTCGGTAATCAGCGTATATCCGCCACGAAGTATCTGGCCCAGATGGTGGCGCACGAAAATACTGTCGAAAACAGTCCAGCCTGGATGATCGTCCTGTATCCGAACGTGTTCCCAGCCTGGCTGATCGAGGTGCTGCCAAATCAGTTCGTTGGTCATAAGTGTGCCTCCATCGGCGCCGCCGGTTCCAAATCAGGCGAGTCGCATCATGCAACTGCGCAGCGTTAACCGAAGATGTAGGATGCCACGCGGGAAATCTTCCAGCCATATTGTGGATCGGTGGCCCAGGTCCCGGCGAGATCGTCCAGTGTCACCACGGTTCCGGCCCACCCCGCCTTGATCACGTTTTCGTAGGTGATATCGATACCCTGCAGTACCGTCGGCAACACCTTGTTGGTGCCGTACACCTCGGCATGCATGTGCGCCAGCTGGGCGCGGGCAGAAATCGTCCCATTCGGGAACTTGCCGCTGTACGGATGGGTGGATGGATTGTCGTTAATTCCCAACCCGGCGGGGTTCAACCGCTCGTCCCACCATTTGCTCTTCCAGTATCCGGTCTCAAGCGCGGACTGGGCAATGAGCAGCGATGGATCGAATCCCAGCGTTGGCGCCAGGCGATAGATCTCGTAGATGTACAACTCGACATCGGCAATGTGCAGCGATTTGGTTCGCTTTGCATATTCCAACGCCTGCTCGGGGGTGCCACGGGCGGGGCCCACAATAGCATTTGTGTAATGGAAGCCCTGGTTTGTCGTGATTGGTGGGAACAGTTCCGGCTGCGGCTCAACGCTTGCCGGCGGAAGTACAGGGAAGTTCTGGCCGGATAGGTCCAGGTTAAGATAAGTAGAGAACGCCCATCCCGCCTTGCCGTTATACGACACCGAGTGAAAACCGTTGGACTGCTGCCCGGTCAGGGTTACGCGCACGCCTGCGGGCAACACCTGAATCCGCTTGTATTGCGTCGCCGGTCCGCCGCGCAATACCACCGCCTCCGTGACGAGTGCCGTATTGGTGGGCGTGACATCCGCCTGCACCAGTTGGATCCAGTCCTTGTGAGCCCAACCACCGGTGTCATTGCTTTGGACACCGTAAAACAGGCCGGAAACAGCTCCTGTGAGTGTCACCGTGGTACCACCTCGTAGAACCATCAGGATCGCGGACGATGTGTTTGGTTCCGATCGCATATTCAGATCTTCGATGACGCGTGCAGTGCCGGTAACAATCGTGACTGGTGGCTTCGGCGCAGAGGGCACTGGAGTCGGCTTGGTCGGCACTGGCGTCGGTGCAGGCTTTGGTGGCGTTGGGGTTGGCACAGGCTTGGGTGGAACGGCGGTAGGTGCGGGCTTCGGCGGAGCAGGCCTGGTTGGAGCGGATTGCACCCGGATCCAGTTCTTGTGAGCCCATCCGGTTTTGCCACTGTACTTCACCTGGAGGAAATCGCCTGAAGTGCCACCGGTGAGGCTCACCGTGGCGCCCGCTGGCATCACAAGGATCACCGAGGAGGTTGTGCTGGCCTTGCTCCGAAGGTTGAGGCTCTCGGTGATCTTGCCGCTGCTGCTGGTTACTGGTTTTGATGGCACCGCGGTTGGTGCCGGCGCAACCACTGGCGGTGGGGACGACGTGCGAATCCAGTCGCGATGCGCGTAGCCAGAATAGCCACCATATGTCACGGCCAGGTACCCATTGGAACTCGTTCCGGTGACAGTGAGTTTCGCCCCCGCCGGTAGAACGAGAATGGCGCGGTGGCCAGATGAAGGGCCAATGCGAAGGTTGAGGGCTTCGGTGACGGTGCCGGATTGCCCCTGGATTCCGGCTGGTTTGGCAACAGCGAGAAAATCGGCATGTGCCCACCCCTGCGTACCGCGATAGGTAACAGGCAAGTAGCCGCCACTGGCAGCGCCCCGCACCACCACACTCACGCCTCGAGGCATCACCAGCAGCACCCGGCTGGAAAGTGATGAGCTGGCGCGCAGGTTGAGGCTATCGGTGGTAGTGGCTGTGGTGGATTGCTGGGCAACTACGGGCGATGGCTGGGGACCAAAGGGTGCGAACGGCGTTAGCAGGATTGCCACGATTACCAAGCCTGTTAAAACGCGACGCATGAGCACGATCCCCTTGCCCAACCGGGCACATAAACGCAACATCCTGGTGATGTGGAACAGCGACGCCCGCTGACGCGGTTTGTTACGCGCGGGATCCCTGTCCATAGGAGGAGGCGAAAACCGGATCGCCCGGCGCGCCAATAATTGTACGTACACTGTAGGGTGAACGGTGCCTCATGGTCAACCCCCTCATTAAATTATGGCGGGAAGGCAGGGAGAGGTTGTCAGGGAAAGCGATATCAGGCTGTGACACACGCAAATACCCACCCGGAGAGGGGTTCTCGCGGGTGGGTATTTCGGCGTCAGGAGCGAACAGCGGTGGGAAGATCGGTCCTGGCTCGTTGCCATTCGCGTCTTGATTCGCGGATCAGGTCACGCGTCTCTGCTGCATCCTGGCAGGCAGTCATCGCTTTGCCATGAATGCTCGATCCCAGTTGGATAAACGTATTGCCAATAATCTCGCGCAATCCTCGCACCGAGACGATACGTTGCGATGCGATGAATCCCGTGCGCACCCGTTCCTGTTGATAGTTAATTTCGGCTGTGGTGATGTGGTGGTAGAACATGCCAGTGATCCTTTTAGTCTATGTGGGTTGCTGTATATTGCCCGCCCTGTGCGGCGAGTGCGTGTCGAATCTGTCCGAGGTGAAATGCGGTGTGCGCCACTATCGCATAACTGCCGCCGACGATATCCGGATCGGTAAACACCTCATCCGGGGCGTTATCGATAAGGGTGATGATTTCGCTTTGGCGTTGACCGAGGGCAAGCTTGAGTTCTTGCCATTGGTCTTCGTCAACCTCTACTACCTTCCAGGCGGCGCTCCAGTCCGGATGCTCAGGTGGATCGTTGCGCATGTAGCCGGCCATCACATCGAAATAGAACACCATGTGATTAACCTGACCGGCGATGCTGTTTCCTCCCGGGGCAATCGGAATACTTGCCTGCGCAGCGGTTACAGGTTCAAGGGTTTCCCAGAGCGCGTCTCCCTTATCCAGGAACATGCCGACCGGGGAATCGAAGGCTTCTTTCAGTGCAGCCTTGGTGGCGTCCTTGATGGCAGATGCAGGGATGGTTGCTGTTGCGGTCATTGTTCTCCCCTTATTGCTGTGCTGCGTAGCCGGCAGCATGACGAATTTGGCCAACATGGTAGGCGTGATGGGTGGCCACCATCAGGGCGGCACCGACGTAGTCGTCGTTCTCCTCTACGGTGGGTGATGTTACCCAACCTATCAGCGTTTCGCGGGTGGCAGCGAACGTTTTGACCAGCTCTTGCCATTCGGCATCGCTAAGGTCGATCTCGCTCCAGTCAGCACCCCAGTCGAGCTCTGGATAGTCGCCACCATTGAACTGAGGTTCATGCATCCGCACCGTAGTGAGCAGGTGACGAACCTGGTTGGCTACCGAGTTTCCGGCCCCTGGCAGCACCGTGCTGGCTTGCGTTCCATCGAGCGCACCAAGTTCGGCGAGAAGATTGGTACCGCTATCGAGATAAATGCCGCCGGTGCCATCGTAGGCCTCGTTGATGGCATTGACGATGTGTTTCTTCCAGGTTTCGTTCGACATTGCTCACTCCTCTGTGGTGGATGATCCTCATCCGCTGACATCATTGTGCCTACGGGTGTGGACGTCTTATGTCCGCATTTCCCCACACGAGATTGTGACAATTCGACACATCTTGCGCTGCCGGGATGCGATGCTCTAATCTCTCTGTAATAAGAACATATGTTCTAATCGGTGGGTTGACACGATGCATTGGAGGCAGCTATGGCGATCACCTGTTTACGCGTTCCCCACATGGCCCTTCGTATTGCCCTGCTCGATCAGCCCGAGCTGGATGGCCTGCCGCTGCTGCTCAGCAATCCCGAAAGTGGCCGGGCAGTAGTGCTGGATGCCACCAATGAGGCCAGCAGCAAGGGCGTACGCGTGGGCATGAGCCTGCGCGAGGCCACCACGTTTGCGCCCGATGCGGTGGTAGTTGTTCCCAACCCGGCCATGGAATCGCGCGTGAGTATCGAGATCCTGCGCAAGCTGGAGGAACTGAGTCCATTGGTGGAGCAGGATGAGCGCGAACAGGGTTGCTGGTATATCGACCTGATCGGGCTCGATCGCCATTTCCCCAACCCCACCGAGGCTGCCCGCAGCATGCTGCAATGTGTGCCCGCCATTTTGCGGCCGCGCGCCGGTGTCTCCACCAGTCACTTCACGGCCCGGGTGGCGGCGGGGGTGGCGCATTCGGCTGATGTGCGCACGATCCCGATCGGCGGCGAGAAAACATTCCTCGCCCAGGCACCCGTTACCTGGCTCCCCTTCCCGCCCGACATGACCAACCAGATGATGCGGCTGGGATTGCGCACCATGGGCGACCTGGCAGCGCTGCCGCCAGCCCGGCTGGCAGCACGATTCGGCCCCAGTGGCCGTCTGGCGTGGGAACTGGCCAGTGGCACCGACAAGCGGATGATCCACTCTCGCCCCCGCGAGGAATCGGTGGTGGAAGAGCTGGATATGCCCATCCCGGCGGTGAGCCGCGATATGTTGCTGCTCGGTATTCGCCAACTGGTGACCCGCGCGTTTGGCCGCTCGATCCTCGCGGGCAAGCATGTACGGCAGGTTACCCTGCGGGCGTTCCTGGAAAACAAGCGCAGTTGGGAAAAGCCGTTGGTAATGAAAGAACCCTGTGGGCAGCAGGCACTGATGCGGGCTGTGGAGCTACGGCTGCAGGCATTGGAACTGCCCGGACCGGTGGAGGCCATTGCCGTGCAGCTCAGCGGCATTGTTACCAATATCGCCCATCAGGGCATGTTGCCGCTGTTCCAGGCCCGGCATGCCAAGCCGGTAACCGAAGCGGTGGATCAGTTACGGCATCGCTACGGGGATAACCCCGTGTATCGCGTAGTGGAGGTAGAACCATGGTCTCGCATTCCGGAACGACGTCACGCCCTGATAACTTACGAGCCTTAAACCGGCCAAAGCCGATCACAGTGATCTCGGAATACGGTCAGCCAAAGATGCTGGTGACTCCCAAAACCGAGGATGCCGTGATGCAGATCCAGGACGTGTGGATTGTGCAGGACGAATGGTGGCGCCAGGAAATCGACCGCCAGTATTTCGCGCTGCTGATGATGAACGGCGAGCTGCGCACCGTGTTTCACGATCGTGTGGAAGATGCCTGGTACGAGCAGGCGTATTGAGCGTTTCGTACGCCCGGGGTCTGGCCGAGATGGAGCCGAGAGGCGAATGGCCACGGCCGCCTTCGGCGCGAGCCCTTATTCTCCGGGCGCGTAAACACAAACCCGCCCGATTCGCCCTACAGGCGAAGGACAGGTCTACAACAAAACATCAATAACCACATCGAGAACCCTTATGCCCTACGTTGAACTCCATCTGCATACCGCCTTCTCCTTCCTGGATGGCGCCTCCATGCCCGCCGAATATGCGGCGCAGGCAGAGGCATACGGATACACCGCGCTCGGGGTGTCCGATCACGATGGGCTGTACGGCGCAATGGAGTTCGCACAGGCGATGCGGGGAGTGGGAATTCAACCCATCACCGGTGCCGAGATCACGTTGGACGATGGCAGTCACATCACCCTGCTGGCCGAAAATCGCACCGGCTACGGCAATCTCTGCCGGCTGATCACCGATGCCAAACATGGTCGGCTGCCAGCACCCGTGCCCCTGGCGCATGAACCGCAGCAGCCCGACCTGCTGGTGACCTCCCACCTGGCGACCTATGCCGAGGGACTGATCCTGCTCACTGGCTGCCGCGAAGGCCAACTCAGCACCGCTGTGGCCGAGGGGCGTATCGTCGATGCCGGGCACATTCTCCGCACCTATATCAACTGGTTTGGTGCCGACAATGTGATTGTGGAACTGCAACAGAACTATGTATTTGGCGATACGCACCGGGTAGCGGGCATGGTGGATTTGGCCGATCGGTTTGGCGTGCGCTACGCCGCTACCGGCAATGTGCACTACCATGTGCAGCCCCGGCATCGGTTGCAGGATGTGGTGGTGAGCATCGCCAATCGCTCAACGCTGGATAGCAGCCATCAGCAGCGACGTGCCAACGCCCAGTTCCACCTGAAAACGCCGGAGGAAATGGCCAATATCTTCCGCAACTATCCGGAAGCGATCCGCACCACCGAGATCGTGGCCGAGCGCTGCGCCGCCTTCGATCTCACCCGCGATTTGCACTACCAATTCCCGGATTACGAGACATCATCCGACGAAACCCCGGAGGAGCACCTGGCGCGCACCTGCTACGAGGCGTTCGTCACCCGCTACAAAGGCACCGATCCCGCCCGCATGGAAAAGGCGCGCATCCAGTTGCAAGAGGAATTGCGGCTGATTGGCAAGCACAAACTGGCCGGGTTCTTCCTGATGTATCGCGATTTGCTCAACCTCGCCCGCGATGTCTCGGCCGAGATCCGCGGCCGGGAGGTACAAGGTTCGCGCGCGTTCCTGCCACCGGGACGAGGTCGCGGCTCGGCGGTGAGTTCCATCGTCTGCTATCTCATCGGCCTCTCGCCGGTCGATCCCCTGGCGCACGACCTGTATGTCGGCCGCTTCCTCAATGAGGAATTGCCCTCGGTTCCCGATATCGATATCGACTTTCCCCGTGAGATTCGCGAGAAAATGATCGAGCGGGTATACGAGGTGTATGGCACAGACAAGGTGGCGCTGGTGTGCGCGTTCAGCACCTATCGGCTGCGCAGCGCCGTGCGCGATGTCGGTAAAACCCTGGGCCTGCCGGCGG
>DJVD01000134.1:188-4988 GCA_002440805.1 Chloroflexi bacterium UBA6265 | reverse complement strand
GCCAAGCTGAGCGAGCCGCGGGGTGCCGATGGCCTCAGCGCCGAGCTCGATCGTTTCCCTGAATATGCCAATCGCAAGCATGCAGCCCCCTGGTGCTACCTGGTGGAGATCGCCCAGCAACTCACCCGCTTCCCTCGGCATGTCACCCAACATGTGGGCGGAATGGTGATTTCGCAAACACCGCTGAACGAGCTGATCCCGATTCAGCCAGCCTCGATGGATGGTCGCTACATCTGCCAGTGGGACAAGGATTCCTGCGAGGATGCGCGGTTGATCAAAATCGATTTCCTCGCGCTGGGCATGCTCTCGCTGGTGGAGGAAGCCCTGGATCTCATCGATGTCCATGGCCGACCGCCGGTCGACCTCAGCCGGATCGATTTCAATGACCCGGCGGTGTACCACATGATCCAGCAGGGTGATACCGTCGGCGTGTTCCAGGTGGAGAGCCGGGCGCAAATCCAGATGATCCGCCGCACGCGGCCGGAAACCCTCGGCGATTTGGTGGTGCAGGTGGCAATTGTGCGACCAGGGCCAATCATCGGTGGCGCGGTAACGCCATTTGTGGAGCGACGCAACGATCCGAACTGGACACCGGTTTACGATCATCCCCGGCTGGAACCGATCCTGAAGGAAACGCTGGGCGTCATGCTCTACCAGGAGCAGGTGGTGCAGGTGGCGGAAGCGATCGCCGGGTTCACGGCCGGCAAGGCCGATCAGCTGCGCCGGGCAATGACCCGCAAACGCAGCCATGAAGCGATGGAGGGATTGCGGCAATCGTTTATCGATGGTGCCGCCACGCAGGATATCGGTGCCGAACTGGCCAATACGATTTTCGACAAGTTGGCCGGGTTCGCCGATTACGGTTTCCCCAAGAGCCACGCGGCGGCGTTCGCGTTCCTCGCCTACCAGAGCTGCTGGCTGAAGCATTACTACCCCGCCGAGTTCCTCTGCGCCCTGCTAAACAACCAGCCGATGGGGTTTTACGCCCCGCATGTGCTGATCAACGATGCCAAGCGCAACGGTATTCGCGTACTCCGGCCCGATGTGAACGCCAGCGAAATCGAGTGCACCGTCGAGGGCACGCGCAGTGTGCGGTTGGGGCTCTCGCTGATCAAGGGCATCAGCGAGGATGTGGCGATGCGTATTTATGAAGAGCGGATGGCCCACGGTGCCTTTGCCTCGCTGGCCGATATGATCCGAAGGGTGGCATTGCGACCGGATGCGCAGGAAAACCTGATCGCGGCCGGGGCTTGCGATTGCTTTGGGCTGCAACGCCGCGAGATGCTGTGGCATATCGGCCTGTTTATCGCGCCCATCGGTTTCCGCGACAAGCGCACCCGCAAGCATGGCGGCCAGCAGATGCCGCTCCCCTTGCCCACCATGCAGGACCATGTCGAACTGCCACGCACCACGCTGTGGGAACGCATGGCCGATGAGTATCGTGTGCTGGGGCTTTCGGTGCTGCACCATCCGCTGGGATTACTGCGTCACAAACTGCCACCGGGCATGTCCACTACCCGTGATTTGAAGCAATTGCCCGATGGCGCCAAGGTATTCATCGCCGGGCTGATCGTGTGTCGGCAGCGACCCGGCACCGCCAAGGGCATCACCTTCCTGCTGCTGGAGGATGAGTTTGACCTGGTGAATATCGTGGTCTATCCGGATCTGTACGAGAAGCAGCGGCTGCATATCCGATCAACACCGCTGCTGATTGTGGAGGGCAAACTGCAGCTGGCCAACAACAATATCAACATCGTCGCCGAGCGCGTGCATCCAATAGAGGACAGCCCGTTCATCGCCCCCACGCCGAATTTCGCTGAGGATATCCAGCCGGTGCGGGAGGAGGCAAATCCGGATCGCATCCAGCTGGTGAGTCTCCCGGCGAGGAATTTGATCGAGGTGCCGATCACGCAGGCCGATATCCGGGCCGTGACGCCGGATTCGCACAACTATCGCTAAGTCCAGGTCACACGTAGTAGCGGGCCAGCGTGTGCGCGCAGGTAGCAGGTGAGGCGGGAACCGGGGTTCGCCGCTGCGAACCACTACGGCTCGATCAGACGATAAATGCGCACGTCGCCCTGCTGGAAGGCGATCTCCCAGCCCTCACCCGGATAATCCGGATCGTCGGCCGTCGGGATTGGCGTAGTGCTCATATAGCCGGGCACTGGCTCGGCTGATGGCGCCCCGTTGATCTCATTCGGGCCGACATAGATCAAGGTCACCCCGTACTTCTCCAGCAATTCAGCCGAAGGTGGCGAGGCGTACATCGCATCGATATCGGTGATGCGCTGAGGCAGTTCCGACAGCACAGCATCGTCGCCGAGATGCCACTGCCGCTCATGACCAGTCCAGCCGATGATCGTGGGCACGCCACTACCGCCCGAGAGCCGACCGACAGCACTATCCCATTCACCACCACCGGCGGTCAGGATGACATCGTCGTCATCAGCGTTGGCCAGCAACCATTGAATCGCCTCGTACTCGGCGGCCTCGGGCGAATCGGGATTGGATTTCAAATACGCCAGCCCATCGATACCCACCCAGTCCCGAGTCGGGTTGCGCCAGTCGAGCCATTGCTGACCGCCAACCACCGGATAGACCATGCCGTAGACCAGCAATGCCGCACCGGCAACCGGAACCAGGTATCGAAGCACCGCCTTATGCCGCACCGATTTCCACAGCGCCACGGCCCCGATGCCCGCCGCAACCGACATCAACAGCCACACCTGGTAACTCACCTTGAACACGGTATTCATGCGACTGCCGGTATAGATGTCACTGATGTAGAAGAATTCCGGCACCAGTAGCAGCAATAATGCCAGCGCAAACAACACGAGCGAGACATTGGCCGGCGTAAGCCGGGCGTCGCGCTTCAGTAGCAGCCACACCACTATCACCGGCAAGCCGCAGAACATAAGCAAGGGCAACGGCAAGACAATGGCGCCGATGAAACAAAGCGCCCCAAAACCAAGCGCGAAATAGCCACTGAGCGGGTCGGTATAGGGTCGTTCGCCCAGACGCCGCAAACGCTGGCTGAAAATCGGCTGGCGCCGTCGTAACACTTCGCCGAGACCCAGCGCCAGCAGCACTACATACTGAAAGCCGAAAATAGAGAAAAATTCGTCCGGCGTTGTCGCCAACCCCTGATAGAGTCCAATGCTCCCAATAACTCCGCCAACGAGCGGAATCCAGCCAAGGACGTCGCCCACTGGCGAATCGATGGGGCTAGATGGCGCGACAAAAGACAGATGAAACGGCATCCAGGCGATGATCGCACTCGCGGCCAGTATTGCCACCGCGCCAAGCTGTGAACGCCAGCCGATACCAACCGTACCGATGATGAGCGCCAGCGCGGCAATACCGGAATACGTGGGAAAGTCCCAGGAATTGAGGGCGTACAGCGAACCAAGAAAAGCACCGGCCACCAGCAGCCGCAAACCATCTCGACGCCAAAACGAATCGCCATTGGCCGCCGGGCCCAGCGTCAGAAGTACCCAGGCGATACCCAACGCCGTAGCCGCAAATGGCAAGGTCATCACGTGCGGATGCAGATCCCCCAGGACAAAACTGAATGCCGGAAACTCGGTAATGGGGTTATAGCCGTAATTGGGATCCGCGGAATCGCGAATAATCCGCGATGCATCCCAGCCGATACCATCCCAAAAGCTCGTTCCAGCCTCGCCCCGCAACCATTTCCAACTCGACCACGGGTTGCCGATAACAATCGCCAAGGTTGCGGCAACGACGCCACCAACGCGGGCGGGCCATTCACCATGGAACCGGCCAAGCACATTGGCCACCACACCCGCGACGGCCACGAAGGCCATGGCGAAGGTCGTAATCAGTGCAAGGTTGAATACCTCACCCGGTGTCAGGGAAGCCATTTTGCCAAAGCCACCCCAGATGGCATAGCCGAGGTAGTAATAGTTGAGATCGTGGCCGCTCAGCCAGGCATCCGCGGGCGGTATTGATGTACTGTGCATCACGCTGGAGAGCATCATCAATTCGCCAGGCTTCTCGGTGAAATCCGCGTTGGGGCCAAAACCCCGGAACCAGGCTCCAGCCGCAAACAGCACCAGGAACAGGAGCTCAGCGACGCCGTAATGCCGCAATGTATCGCGTGAAAGCGCGTTGCGGCGAATTACCTGCGCCCAGCCTGCGGCTCCGGTGAGGACGATGAAACCCCACAGGATCGGGCCCGTCCATATCTGAAGCGATGGCGCAAGACTGGAAAGCATCCACACCGGCCAAATCGTGGCCAGCATCGCCAGCGGACGAGCGAAAGCAGCCCCCTGGCCCATACTTCGTCGAAACAACATCAGGGAGACCGGCAGGCAAGCAATGCTGGCGATGAGAGTGGCGAGATACCACCAGAGGATGGGTGTCAATGATGTCACGATGTCAGATCCAGGCGTTGAAAACAGAACTGTCTCGCGAATGCGTGCGCATCAGCGAGACAATGGTAGCGGAAACTGGCTCATGGCTTCCGATAAGGCCGCGACGGATCGCGACCGCCACTGCACTGGCACGATCGCTTGCACCGAGCTTTTGGTAAATCGCGGCCAGTCGCTTCTTTACGGCCACTTCCGAGATATCCATGCCTGCGGCAATGGCGCGATTACTTGCTCCCTGGCTGGTGCGAAGAAGGATTTCGGCCTCTTCCTCGGTGAGTGCGAACTCGCGGGCAGTCTTCTCCCGCGCCAGGTCACCGATTTCAACAAGCACACCATCCAGCAATTCCGGGCTCAGTTGTCGTCGGCCATGTGAGGCATCGCGAATCGCTTTGATCAACTGCTCGCT
>DJVD01000134.1:0-167 GCA_002440805.1 Chloroflexi bacterium UBA6265 | reverse complement strand
CCCTCGTAGTTCTGTTCGCGTAATCGCCGCGCGGTTTGAATACCCGTAGCGCCAGGCATGCGCAAATCGAGCAAGATTACCTGGGGCCGCAACGTCCGGGCCTGGATGAGGGCGCTGGAGGCATCGTAAGCCGAGCCGGTGACTTCAATATCACCAGCTGTATCCAA
>DJVD01000008.1 GCA_002440805.1 Chloroflexi bacterium UBA6265 | reverse complement strand
TGCCGAACTGACGTTCGATCTGGGCAATGGCGTTCTCGGCCGCCTTGTGCTTCTCCAACCGTTGCTTCTGCTGGTCGGCTGTAACTATTTCTGCCATGGATGTCAGTCCTTCTCGCGCTCTGGCGCTGTGCTGGCACGGACGTGGCCAACGAGTGTTCCGCTAGCGTTGTGATTAGAAAACCGAACAGATGTTCTGTATCTTGTCCTAGTGTACCGTGGAACCACCCTCAGGTCAACCATTTCCACCCAACGGCGGATAGAGCGAACGATCGCAATATCCGCGCCAGAAAACCCCTAGCCGGAGGTCACGTCACGGCGAAGGAATACCGCATACGTCACCGCGATAAATGCCACACTGTACGCCACCACCACGATAACGCTGCGGGTCATGTTATCGACCTCGCCCGTCATGCCGGCGAACTTGTTGACGTTATACGCAATCCCCCACTTTTCGGCATCCTTGAACACATCACCGGCAAGCCCGAGCAACTGAAAAACCGGAGTTTCGATGAAGGTGACGCCAAGTGCTCCAGCGATGCCAGCAGCATTCGATTTGAAGACGGTGGCTAGCATGAACGCCATGGTCAGGTACGGCAGATTGGAAAAAAGCATCTGCAAGGCAGACTGCAGGCCATCACCGAGGATGCTGATGCTGAACCCTGAAGGCTCGCCCACCACCCATGAACCGATGAAAAAGAACCCTGCAACCACCAACGCCAGCGAAATGACGAAGACGATCGAGTACAGGCCAAGGGCGATGAGTTTGGCGGTGAGCAGGCCCACGCGCGATCGCGATCGTGCCACCAGCGGACGGAGCGTGTTCCAACTAAACTCATTCCCCATCATGCCAGCGGCAACGATGATGAGCATGATGCCGGCAAAAAAGCCAACTGACATAACAATGCCAAATTCAGCGTATTCCTCAAAAGTGACCGCGTGGCGCATCCTGCGCCCTTCCGCTTCCGGGTTGATCTTCGTCGCGATCACGAACCCACCGTAGACCAAACCACTGAGCACTACCGCGATGAGAAACAACATCAAGCTTTGGGCGCGCTTGCGCATACGGAACAGCTCGCTGGAAAACAAATTGAACATGAGGATGATCCTTTCCCTTGCCATGCAATGGGTGCTAGACAGTGGAGCCTTCGGTGATGTCCAGGAACAATGATTCCAGCGAGCTGCGTCGCGGGGAGATTTGGCTGGCGTAAATCCCTGCGCCCACGAGAGCGCGGTTGATATCGGCACCCAGTTCAGGATCCGCGACAACGGTGATCAACTGGTCGCTCACCGTTACCTGCTCGATGCCCGGCATACGATGGAGCAGATTCCGGGCTTCATCCATATATTCCGGGGCGATCTTCACTTCGATGTAACCGCCTCGTTTCAGCAGTTCATCAACGCCACCCTCGGTGACAAGCTCGCCGCGACGGACAATGGCCACCCTGTCGCTCACCTGCTCCACCTCGTGCAACATGTGGCTAGCCAGCAGCACACCATGGCCATCTTGCGCCAGACGGGGAATGATCTCGCGAATCTCCCGCTGGCCGGCCGGATCGAGCCCGTTGGTAGGCTCATCCAGAATGACCAGCGCCGGATCGGTAAGCAGCGTGCTGGCGATGCCAAGGCGTTGTTTCATCCCCAGGCTGTAGCTTTTGTACTTGTCCTTGCCACGTTCGTTCAGGTTCACCAGCTTCAGCAGGTCATCCACGCGGGAAGCTGGCACACCACCAACCATGCGAGCGTGGGCAACGAGGTTGTCCCGGCCACTCATGTATGGGTAGAACGCCGGGTTCTCGATGATGGCACCTACATTCTCCGGAACAATGTGCTGGTTACCTGGCAGCTCGGTGCCCATGATCGTCACCGAGCCCTCGGTGGGACGAATCAATCCCAGCACCATGCCGACGGTGGTACTTTTACCAGCACCATTCGGGCCGAGGAATCCAACTACTTCACCTTGCTGCACCAGCAGAGAAAGGTGACTGACGGCGGTGAAATCGCCAAACTTCTTGGTGAGGTTCTCGAGTTGCAGCACCGGACCATTGCCGTTACCACGTTTGCCGATGCCTGCCGGAGCGGTTGCGGTAACCGGCGGGTGTGTGTTCATGTGACCTCCTGATGAGCTCAAGCCCTTAAACGCTTACGCTGGAAAGACTATGAGACAAATGTCTCATAGCAGACACAGAAATGCGTCAGTTGTGCGTACCCGCGCAAAAATGTCGCGGCAACGAGCGTCACCGCGACACCTCCTGGAAGTTGCTACGTCTCGGTCGCTAGCGAGCGACACCTTGCATCGAGCGCAGCCGGAAGATTTGGCTGATCTTCGGGGGTTGCCCGTACATGAGCACCCCCACACGATAAAGGCGGGCAGCTACCAGCATGGCCAATACAATCGCCACCAGCAAGCCGCCGATACTCAGCGCGATTTCCCACCACTCCGGGTTGCCACTCACCAGCCGTAGCATGGCCACGAATACCGACGTGCCGGGGAAGATATACGAGATGCGGGCAACGAGCCCGTCCGGGTTTTGCAGGCTCATCAGGGCAGCGAAATAGCCCACCATCATCACGGTGGTCATGGGCGCTACCGCAGTCGAGACCTCTTCCTGACGGGAAACCAGCGAGCCGACTCCGGCATACAACGCGCCATAGAGCAGGAAGCCAAGCGTGAAATAGAGCAGGAACCAGCCCATGCTCGACCAGGCGATGGCGCCGAAATCGATATTGAACAACTGACTTTCATCCAGCCCGAACAACGAACCAATCTGCGTCTGCAGGCTGCCGATAATGCCCACGGTTAGCGCGATGGGGATGAACTGCATCAGCGCCGTGATCATGATTCCCATCACCTTACCGGCCAGTAAATCGCGCGGTGTGGCGGCATTGAGCATGATCTCCATGATGCGGCTGGCTTTCTCTTCCACAACTCCCTGGGAGACCCACTGACCGTATATCACCACGAACATGAAAATCACGATTGTCGATGCGTAGGCAACCACGTAGTTGACGATGTTGGCAACTTCCTCGTCTTCGGTGGTGGTGGCGCCGGGATCGGACGCGGTGATCTCCATCGGCGGGGGCGCGAACACCTGCTGCACGTCGGCGGCGGAAAGTCCGGTTTGCTCGATCTTGTCCTGTACAGCGATGACGCTTGATGCCGAAATGAGTAGTTGCGCCAATCCGCTTTGGGCATCGCCCGAGGATGTCACGACCGTGAATGCAAGATCGTCGGCCGTGCGGTTCACAATCAGGGCAGCCTCAACATCACCAGTATCAACAGCGCTGCGCGCAGCCTCTTCGGATTCGCCAATAGCGACATCGTAGGAGGTGTCGGAATCCACCGCGAGTATATCCAGCGACGCCTCTGTCAGCAGCGCGGCATCAACATCGGCATAATCCACCACGAGGATGGACTCGGTCGTGGGTCCTTCATCATCGCTGGTGAATTTCGCGATCAGGATCGGACTGAGTGCCAGCAGCGCCACGATCACCACCTGCACCAGCAGGCTGATCCGATAGCTTTTCATGGCAACGCGGGTGCGGATCTCACGTGCGGCAATGAGTTTGATCCGGTTCCAATCGAACATGTGAAGGCTCCTTGGCGAGTGAGGCGCTGGCTATCGGGCAACCTGCGGTCGCTTGCGCAATCGCATGAATTCGAGGAATCCGGCCTTTTGGCCGTACATCAGCACACCCGTGCGATACACCCGGGCGGCCAGCATCATGGCCAACACACCGGAAACAGCAAGCAGAACGATGCTTATGAGCAGCTCGCCCAACGATGGATCACCCAGCAACACCCGTGGCAATGCCACATATGGGGACGTCAGCGGCACCAGGAACATGACCTTGGCTGCCACCGAGTTGGGCAGCGCCATCACGAAGTAGGACAACATCAGGCCGACAATGACCAGGATCATGGCCGGTCCCACTGCCTGGCTCACTTCCTCCTGTCGGCTCACCATCGAGCCGCTGGCGGCGAAAATGGCGCCAAACAGGAAGTAGCCGAGGATGAAATACACCAAGAAGACCCAGATCGCCTTGAAGGAAACCGCAGCCAGGTCGATATCAAAGGCAGACACCAGCGAGATATCCAGCGCATCGGCGATCCGTGGCTGCAGGGCAAAGGCTACGGCACCAGCCATGATCATCGGAATCAACTGGCACAAGCCGGCAACAAGCACGCCAATCACCTTGCCAACCAGCAGGTCGCGCGGAGTGGCAGCGTTGAGCATGATCTCCATGATGCGGCTGGCTTTCTCNNGCTAAATCGCTGCTCTCTCCACCTGGATCCTCCACCGAAATCGCTGGCGGCTCTACCAGGGCGCTGGCCTGCCCGGTCGGCACTCCGGCCTGCTCAGCCGAATACTGAATGTGCGTGGTGATAATTGCGGCTTGCACCCGCTGGTTGGTGAGCGACGACATCACCCCATCGGAGGTAATCAACTCGTACTGCAGGCCGTTGTTGGCTTGGGTCACGATCACGGCCGCCGAGGCATCGCCATCGTTCACGGCATCGCGGGCGGCATCGATTCCGCCGCTCGACTCCATGATTTCCAGCGCTGGCATGCCGGGAATGTCATCAAGCACATTCGCCTGCAAACGCGCGGCAAAGCCGCTATCGCTTTCGTCCACCACAATGACATCACCACCCAGTGGATCGCCGGCGAAGTAGCTCATCAGGATTGGCGAGAAACCGGCAACCAGCGCCACCAGCACCTGGATAATCAGGGTCCAGCGATAGGCGCGCATCTTGAACCGCGTTGTGACCTCCCGGCGGGCGATCAGCATGATTCTGCGAAGATCAAACATCGAAATGGTCCTGCCTTCCGGATTGAACCACTAGGCCAGGGCGCTGGCAGGAACGGCCAACTCTTCCTCGGTCGGCTGAAGCTCGGTCGGCATCTGCTTCACCAACTCCAGGAAGACATCGTTGAGGCTGGGATAATCGATCTCGAACATCGTCACCGGCAAATCGCGATCCATCGCCGTGCGGAGAATTGTCCGGGCAGCACTCTCGTTCGGGACGCCAATCTCGACAAAGTCGGCGCGGCGGTCAACGACGTGGCCCTCCGGCATCTCATCCAGCCAGGCGAGTTCTTTATCCCCGGCCACCGCGAACCGCAGGTAATGCTCGCCGGTACTTTGGCGGACCTGGTCGACCGGACCGGCGATCAGCAAATTGCCGCGATGGATGATGGCGACATCGGCACTGAGTTCCTGGGCATCGTTGAGTTGGTGGGTGGAGAAAATGATCGTTTTCCCCTGCCCCACCAGTTCGTGAAAGGCGTCTTTCATCTGCTGGGCGTTGACGGGATCGAGGCCAGAGTATGGCTCGTCCATGATCAATATCTCGGGATCGTGCAGCACGGCAGCGAGGAATTGGATCTTCTGCTGATTCCCCTTGGAGAGGGATTCGACCGTTTTGTGGCGATTTTCGGTGATGTTGAACCGTTCCAACCATTGATCGAGGCGGGTCTGCACATCGTGCTTGCTGGCACCGTACAATTGGCCGATGAACTGCAGTTGCTCGTCCACCTGCATTTTGGGATATAACCCGCGCTCTTCCGGCAGATATCCAAACCGGGAACGCTCCATATCGCGGGTAGGTGTGCCGTTCCAGGTGATCTGGCCGGAATCGGCACGAATGATATCCAGGATCATCCGCATCGTGGTGGTTTTGCCGGCGCCGTTGGTGCCCAGGAAACCAAAAATCGTCCCCGGTTGCACCTGGAACGATACGTTGTCCACGGCTGTAAACGATCCAAATGTCTTGGTAATCCCATCAATCGCCAGTGTCACTGAGTTCTCCTCCTGCCAACCTACGTCGGTTAACCCCATCAGGCTAATAGTGATCCACTCACGCCACCCAAGTGTTACGGGGGTTTGTCGATGTGCGGGAATCCTGCCCAAACCGGCTTTGCGGGGCTTCGTATCCCGTTATCTTCACCAATCCGCTATGGATGCCCGGCGCCGGTGTGACCAGATGCCGTTTTGCCGGATACTATGTGCAGACTAACGGAAGCAACGATGCTCACCATTCACAGAAAGGCCTGCGCATGTCGGATGCCGACCGCACCCCCACCACTGCCCGCTATGGAACCTGGAAATCGCCCATCACGGTAGAATCGCTCACCGGTTCGGTGGTGTCGATCCAGGAACCCGGTTCCGATGGTGATGCCACATATTGGTTGGAGGGCCGCCCCGCCGAGAAGGGCCGATCGACCCTCATTCGACTGCAGGATGGTGTGCAAACGGAGTTAACTCCGGCTCCGTTCGATGTGCGCAGCCGCGTGCACGAGTATGGCGGCGGCGCCTGGACGGCATCCAACGGCATCGTGCTGGTGAGTAACGGCACCGATAACCGCATCTACCAGATCGATGCCAATGGCACCAATCCGATCACGCCCGAGGGTCCGTGGCGTTACGCGGACCTGCTGATCGATGTGCTGCACGACCGCATCATCGCCGTGCGCGAGGATCACACCCTGGAGGAAATCGAGCCCATCAACACGCTGGTGCAGCTCGACCTCGCTGGGCCAAACGAGGATGGTGGCCAGGTAATTATCAGCGGCACCGATTTCGTCGCTTCGCCTGCGCTCTCGCCCGATGGCACGCAACTGAGTTGGCTGCAGTGGGATCACCCCAACATGCCGTGGGATGGCTGCGAGCTGTGGTACAGCGATGTCGATGTTGATGGCACGCTGCGCGATATCCATCACGTCACCGGCGGGCCCGACGAAAGCATTGTGCGACCACGCTGGAATAACAATGGTTTGCCGGTATTTGCCAGCGATCGCACGGGCTGGTGGCAGCTCTACGCCGATCGCGGGGACGATGGCATCCTGCCGATCATGGCTCCCACCGAGGCCGAATTTGCCGAACCGCAATGGGTATTCGGCATGAGCACCTGGGATTTCACGACCGATGGTCGGGTGGTGTGTGCATGGAACGCCAACGGTACCTGGAAATTGGGCCGGCTCGATGTGGCGATGACCCCGATCAACGAATACGACTTGCCCTTCACCACCATTAGCGATGTACATGTGCAGGAAGAAGCCAACAAGGTGCTCTTCCTTGGCTCGTCCCCTACAGATTTGGGTGGCCTGGTGCGGCTGGATGTGGAAACCGGCGAGTGGGAGTACTTGCGCAAGGCCAGCACGCAGGAGATCGATCCAGCGTACATTTCCGTTCCCCAGCCCATTTCGTGGCAGAGCGAGGGCGGGGCCATGGCCCACGGCTTCTACTACCCGCCAAAGAACGCCGATTACACCGCGCCGGGGAATGAATTACCGCCGCTGATCGTGGAGAGTCACGGCGGCCCCACATCGCAGAGTACCTCGGACCTGAGCCTGAAGCGGCAATTCTGGACCAGCCGCGGCTTTGCCATTCTCGATGTGAATTACGGTGGCAGCACCGGCTATGGTCGCGACTATCGCAATCGCCTGCAGGGCAACTGGGGCGTTGTGGACGTGAACGATTGCGTGACCGGTGCCGAACACCTGGCGGACGAGGGTGTGGTCGATCCTGCCCGCCTGGCGATTCGCGGCGGCAGCGCCGGCGGTTTCACCACCCTGGCGGCCCTCACCAGCACGCAGGTATTCGCGATCGGCGTGAGTTCCTATGGCATTGGCGATCTGGAAGCGCTGGCAAAGGACACCCACAAATTCGAGAGTCGCTATCTCGATGGCCTTGTGGGACTCTATCCCGCCCAGAAGGCGCGCTACATCGAGCGATCGCCGATCCATCACGTCGATCGGCTGGAGAGCGCAATGCTGCTGCTGCAAGGCCTGGAGGATAAGGTGGTGCCACCGAACCAGGCCACGGCCATGGCCGATGCCGTGCGCCAAAAGGGCCTGGCTGTTGCCCATATCGAATACGAAGGCGAAGGCCACGGATTCCGCCGGGCCGAAACTATCCACCATGCCGTGCTTTCGGAACTGGCGTTTTACGGGCGCATTTTCCGCTTTGCACCGGCCGATGCGGTGCCGGATATCCATATCGACAACGCGTAGTGATCCGGCGACGGCTGCGACGAGGCGAGTTGGCCATGCGTCGCTGGTTGATGCGGGAGCCGGATGCCGAGTGGCGCCCGCCTCCCGCATCATTGCCTAACGGCGCGAACGACGAACGATCGGCGATGCCGCCAGTACGGCACCCAGCGCAAACAACATCATCATGCCTGATGCATTGCCGCTACCGCTGCCGGTGTTCGGCAGGCCGGTGACCTTTGTCGGCCCACCGAACGATGCTGGTGTCGGCGGGGTCTCCGTCGGCGTCCACGCCACGTGAGTGGGAGCGACCGTTGGCGTAGATGTGGGGCTCTCGGTCGGCGTCGCAGTTGGTGTTGGTGAGGGTTCCGGTGTAATCGTCGGCGAAGGTGTCGGCGCTCCTGAGGGGCATGGAACATTGGCATCAATCAACCCGAAGATCGACTGTCCCTCAATCACGTATCCCGCCGATGCATCGAATGTCACGGAACGAACGTTATCCACCCATTGCGTATCCTCAACGAGTTCCACGCCTTCCGGCTGGGAAGGTATTGTGACGATGTCATTATCCGGGCCGCACACTGCAGTCTGCGTGGGCTCCATGGGGGTGACGAGGCATGGGCTCCCGCTATCGTAGAAATCGTAGATCGGGGAGTTGCTGATCCAAAATCCTTGATCCGCGGTGTATGTGATCATCCGGACGTTATCGACCCAACCCGAATCATCAGGCGGGAGTACGCCCTCAGGCTGCTCCGGGAAGGTGATCATGTCGTTGTTCGGGCCGCACACTTCTGTCATGGCAGGCGATACCACCGACACGCCACAATCGCTGTCGATGTCGAACCAGGCCATCTGGAACGTGCCATCAATCACATAGCCAGGGTGCGCCGCGAAGGTGATCGTGCGCCAGCCATCAATCCAACCGGTGTCTTCGTAGACGTAGACCCCGGTTGGCAGGTTCGATAAATCGATGATGTCATTATTGGCTCTGCAAACCTCGGTTACTGCCGGCCTGGATACCGTAACGAGACAAGGTATACCGTCGTCAGACAGCCCGAATGTGTAGCGGCCATTGAACCCGTCGATGTAGTAGCCGGGCAGGGACACATACGTAATGGAGCGCGTCCCGTCAACCCAGCCAGAATCATATTCGACGATTGCTCCGACCTGGTCCGGGAACACCACCT
>DJVD01000306.1:777-5636 GCA_002440805.1 Chloroflexi bacterium UBA6265 | reverse complement strand
CACGTAGTGGCGCACCTATGTGTGCCCCCTGAAGAGCGGACACACAGGTCCGCTACTACGAAGGGGCAAGAAGGCACGTAGTGGTGCACCCGCGTGTGCGCCCAAATCGGACACGCAGGTCCGCTGCTACAAAATTCTAAAAAGACACGTAGTGGCGCTCCTATGTGTGCGCCCAACGAGAGCGGACACGCAGGTCCGCTGCTACGAAATCATAAAAGGACACGTAGTGGCGCACCTATGTGTGCGCCCAACAAGAGCGGACACGCAAGTCCGCTGCGACAGGAGACGAGGCACTGAATTTATGAAATACCTGCTCACATCCGGCGGCATCCGCAATGACAACATCAAGCAAAAACTGGTGGACCTCATCGGCAAGCCGATTGCAGAATCCAGCGCGCTGTTCATTCCCACCGCCACCTACGCCCACCCCATGGCTGGACCGAAAGCGGTGTACCGATCAATCACCGGTGAGGACTCGATGGCCGCGCTGGGCTGGAAAAGCGTGGGTGTGCTGGAACTCACATCATTGCCGACCCTCAGTCGCGATCGCTGGGTGCCGTGGGTTGAAGCGGCAGACGTCCTGTTGGTGGATGGTGGCGATACGATATTCCTGCGCCACTGGATGGAGGAATCCGGTTTGGCGGACCTGCTGCCAACGCTCGATGCGGTGTGGGTTGGCGTGAGCGCCGGCAGCATGGTAATGACCCCGCGCATCGGCCGTGAATTTGTCACCTGGCCGGAGTCGCGTGGTGAGGATGCGGCACTGGGAATTGTGGATTTTGCCATCTTCCCGCACCTGGAGTATCCGGGTTGGAGTTCCAACACCATGGCCAGCGCGGAAAAGTGGTTCGCCAACCTCGATTGTCCGGCGTACGCCATCGATGATGACACCGCAATTGCCGTGGTTGATGGGAAGGTTGACGTGATTTCCGAAGGATTGTGGCGCTCATTTGAGCGGTGAGGAACCCCTCATAGCTGCGCACCAGCGTGCGTGCCCCTGACGGACACCCTGGTCCGCCGCTAGGTATCGCTGGCGAGCTTCTCGCGAATACCATCGCCACCGCCGGCGAGACGCTTTGCGAACGGCTTTTCCGGATCCACCACCCGCCAGTAGGGAACTTCGCCCTCCTGGCTGAACTGCACAAGCAACCGCTGCGTGGTGACCGGGCAGGTTTGATCAACGCCATGTTCGCTGGCCAGGGCTCGTCGTACCGCGCCGAGATCGCTGTGCCTGCCAGCGGGTAGCTGGTTCAGGGCAGCCGCCAGCATATCGGCATCGGGAATCAGGATGGATTTGCTATTACGGCTGGTGACCTGTGGCATGGCGAACCTCCGGGGTGCTAGTCGCCGAAGCGGCTGGTGTTGCGGGCAGATGCATAGCGATCCTGTAATCGTCGCAGTGTTTCCTCGATACCCTTGGCATTACTGCGGAAAAAGCCGGTGATGCGAAAGAGCGGTGCCCACCACAGGCCACGCACATCCCACGTTTCAGTCACCTCGGTGCTCGATCGTCCCAGTGGCTTGAATTCCCAGCGCCACTTCTGCCGACCGGCTACCTGCCACTCCACAATCTCGTTCTCACGCACCGTGATCGGGTTGCTATTGGTGCGATAGTTCAGGCCAAACATGCGCATTTTCATCTGGAACGGTTCGCCCTCAACCATGCGCTCGGTGCCGGAAACGACATTGCCGACCGAACCACTGCCATCCATCTCGCTATGACGGTACGGATTGGCCACCAGGTCGAACAATTCTTCTACCGGAGCCTGGATAACGGCACGTCGGCTGACCTGGTTCTTACCGGCATCAATCTGTTCAATCACTCGTGTGGTCCCTTCTCAATGTCAAAAACGCGCGGTATGGTGCGTATACATTGTGGCACGACATTCACATCCGGGAGCGAATAATGACATCACCCACCTGGGATACGATCCGGGACATCGCCGACCGTCGCATCGAAGGCACCGATATTGGGCTCTTCGCGCGCAATCTCGATACTGGCGAGACATTTGGCCTGAATGCCGAACGCGATTTCGCCAGCGCCAGCACAATCAAGATCCTGATCCTGGCCGCCCTGGGCGAAGCTGTGGCCGCGGGCACGCTGAATCTGGATGACAAGTTGCCCGCTGCAGCCGACATTCGCCTGTCGGGCAGTGGCGTGCTGAATTGGCTGGATCCGGCTCTCGAGCTTTCGCTGCGTGATCACGCCTGGTTGATGACTGCCGTGAGCGATAACTCCACCAGCAATGTGCTGATGAATGCGGTGGGAATCGATGCGATCAATGGCCTTGGCCGTCGTTTGGATGTGGGGGCGATGCATATGGGCCGCAATTTCATGGATCGCAATATCCCGCCGGGCCCGCCGAAGAACCGGGCCACCGCGCAGGGGTTGGTGAATGTGCTTTCGGCCATCTACCGGGATGAGATCGCCACCCCGGAGCTGTGCGCATGGATGCGCCAGCTGCTGGCCGATCAGCAGCATCGCGATCGGCTTGCCCGCCACTTGCCAGAGGGCGTCGCGTACGCTGGTAAAACTGGCACCATCGAGGGGATTGTGCACGATTGCGGGGTGCTTTCGGGGTCACATGGCCGCATTGCCATCGCCGTGCTGACACAGGGATATCCCAACCCCTACGATGCTGAACGCTTTATTGGGCGTATTGGTGCGGCTATCGGGGAAATGGTGCGCTAGATATCGGATGGCCGGCGGGTGCCGCCGCGTCGCCATGGGGCGATCACGGGTGAAGAGGTGCCCACCGGCACACCCGCTGCGGCCAGCAATTGCTGCACGCGGGCGCCAGTATTGGCGCGGGTGTTGTGATCCCCAAAATCGAAGAAGAGATCGTAGCGGCCTCCACAGGCATCCTCGATACCAATGGCGAGACGATCGCCGAAGCCGCTACGGCAATCAACAATCGCATCCAGCGCCAGTCGATTCAGCCCCTGGCCGTGCGCCGGGCACCAAATCAGCGAGCGCTCGGTAATCCACACATCGGCGGCATCCAACTCGTTCCCGAACCAGCCGCCAACGCTGGCCAGCGCATGGCCCGTGAACAGGATCTCGTCGTCCACCCACTCTGCGATCTCATCCCAGGCGATATGGACATGGGGAGCAAAGCGGACCGCCTCGGCATCGAGCGGCTGCACACCCTGGGCGGTGAGGTATTGCTGCCAGACAGTGGCCCGCCACATACCGGATCGCCCCCGGGCGGTGCCACGGAAGCAAACCGAGAATGAACCGGTAAGATCGCCATCCTGATACCAGATGGTGAGGCATGGCGGCTTAAGGCCGCCGCTGCCTTGCACCGCCGTACCGACGATGCGTGCCAGTGGCAAGGCGAAACCGTTCGGTGTGCCCTCCCCCACAATGAGCCAGCGATCGGTGAGGTGGAGGGTTGTTGCGGCAAGGTGCTGTTGCCATCGCAGACTGCCGGGAAATCCCCCGGCCACATCAACGCGGCCAACGAGGATATCTGCGCCACGCTCGGCTGCCCAGGAGCGGGATCGCCGCGTGTGGCGGGACAAATTCGGGACAGGCATGGCCGAAGCGAGGGAACCGATCAGGCGGTCGATTCCACGCAGCAGATGTTCTGAGGTTGCCCCGAGAGAGATGGCCATGGACGTTCCTGCGGGTGTAAATAACGTACGTGCTTAGGAATTTGCCACACTAATTGACGTCCGTCTACTAAGCGCGAACGTACGCAACAGTCACCGGGAGTTCAAACCACCTGCATCCGGGCGTCGAAAAGCACCCGGATGAGGTGGATCCGCTGCTCCCGGTGACGTTGCACCGTAGGAACACGGCAGCCACGCCGCTTGGGGGACGCGTGACCGCCGCAGGGCGGCCGATCGACAGAAGTTTTTGTCAATTAACTCTTTCATGGTAAGTGAACCCCTGAACGTAAAAAAGTCCGATCGGGCCATTTCACGGTACTAATTGGATACAATACACGTGGCAGCCAGCCTCGAGTGGCATGGTTTCGGTTGCTAGTTGAGAATCATTCTTGACAACGCCCCACATCCACCCGAAACTGAACAGAGCAAACCTGTCGGTTCGCCCGCATCTGCCGCGTCCGACATCGTCACACTCTTTAATGGAGGCATCCCATGGCCGATCACGGCAAACCAGTACTCACCACCCGTCAGGGTCACCCCGTTCATAACAACCAGCAGTTGCGCACGGTCGGTAATCGCGGCCCGGCGACGATGGAGAACTACCATTTCCTCGAAAAAATGAGCCACTTCGATCGCGAGCGCGTGCCGGAGCGCGTGGTGCATGCCCGCGGCATGACCGCCCACGGCATTTTCGAGGCGTACGGCACCATTGGCGATGAACCAGCCAGCACGTACACCCGCGCCAAGTTGTTCCAGGAAAAAGGCAAGGTCACACCGGTAAGTGTGCGATTCAGCACCGTGGCCGGTGGTCGCGATAGCTCTGAAGTTGCCCGCGATCCGCGCGGATTCGCAGTGAAATTCCGCACCGAAGATGGCAACTGGGACCTGGTGGGCAACAACCTGCCGGTGTTCTTTATCCGCGATGCCACCAAGTTCCCCGATTTCATCCACAGCCAGAAACCCGATCCTATCCACAACTATCGGCAGGTGCCGAACCGGGTCTTCGATTTCTGGGCCGCCAGCCCGGAAGCCATGCACATGATCACCTGGGTTATGAGCCCGCGCGGCATCCCCGCCAGCTACCGGCATCAGGATGGCTTCGGCGTCAACACCTATCGCATGGTGAATGCGGCCGGCGAAGGCGTGCTGGTGAAGTACCACTGGAAGAGCCAGCAGGGCATTGAAAGCCTCACCCAGGCGCAGGCCGATGAGATCCAGAAAACCGAACTCGGCAGCCACACCCG
>DJVD01000306.1:0-710 GCA_002440805.1 Chloroflexi bacterium UBA6265 | reverse complement strand
ATCCAGAACTTCCACAACGAGAGCGAGCAGATCGCGTTCGGTACGGGAGTACTGGTGGATGGCCTCGATTTCTCGGACGACAAAATGCTGGTGGGCCGCACCTTCAGCTACAGCGATACCCAGCGCTATCGCATTGGTGCCAACTACCTGCAGTTGCCGGTAAATGCACCCCGCACCGCCGTGCATACCAACCAGGAAGGTGGCCAGATGAGCTACCGCATGGATGAGCGTGGCAGCGATCCGTCCGTAAACTACGAGCCGAGCGTGCGAGCCGGTCTGGATGAAGCCGATGAAAGCTACGCCCAGGCGGAGTTCGAGATTCCGGGCAACCGCCTGGTGCGCGAAAGTATCGATCGCACCAACAACTACGGTCAGGCACGCGAACGCTACCTGACCATTGAGGAGTGGGAGCGCGAGGAACTGGTGAATAACATCGCCGGTGGCCTGGCGCAGTGCGACCAGATCGTGGTGGAGAAGTTCATGGAGCATGTGTACGCCACCCATGAAGAATTCGGCCAGCGCGTATCCGCGCAAATCGCCGCCATCAAGGGCCTGGTCACCGCCGACTAGTCGTTCGCTCGACCCCAGAACCAACCACCCCCGGATCACGTGATCCGGGGGTGGTTTTGGTTTTCACAGAACCTTGCCAGCGGGATTGGTGATCTCCTGTCGCCTGCAATTAACATCTGGCCCCATCTTCGGAGCTGCCA
>DJVD01000172.1:23396-26572 GCA_002440805.1 Chloroflexi bacterium UBA6265 | reverse complement strand
GCTTTGCTAATTTGGCCACCGTAGGCGTGCGTGTGCAGGTTGGCGTTGTATTTTTGCAGCAATGCAACCACACCGTTCACCTGCCGCTCCTGATGATCGTCACTGGAATCCGTAGGGCAGATTGCCGATGGTCCCACAAAGAACTTCAGCAACGGTTCGTTGATGTCGGCAAACGTCTGAATCGCCTCTTCTGTGGTTCGCAAGGCATGCTCAAGGTCTACCGTCACACGCTCACCAACTTCATTGGTATATACACGCGGCCACGGAGCCTGCGGCGGACCAATAGCCACAATGTGGCGCAAACCCATTTCCCGATAGCCGGTGGCGGCAGCAAGCGCATAGCGGACACTATCGACCCTCGGTGACGATCCAGTCATCGAAACTGACGTGGTGACCCCGAACCGCAAGCGTTCCCATGCCGCAAGGCGGCTCTCGGCAGCCCAGAAACTCTCGGTTGAAGCGCGAAAGTAAATGGTCTCAACGGTGTCCATCCAGCCACCATCATCCAGCCCCTCGCCCAAACCTCGGGTGAGGCTGTGACCGGCATGACCATGAGTATCCACAATCCCTGGCATCACGATATGGCCGGTGGCATCAATGAATTCTGCGGCACCATCGAGCTCGTCCCTCCATGGGCCAACATGGGTGATCTCGCCATTCGTGATGCCAACAGCACCATCTTCTATGATCTGTCGCTCACCATTCATGGTAATGATGGTGCCGTGCGCAATGAGCGTATCGAACATTATCCCTCCCGCCGTCTATTCGCTTGTGGTCCAGTTCTGGATATTCCAGTAGATGGTCTCAAACGGACCAGCGGCAATGTTATCCAGCACCAACCGGTTGCTGACGGCCAGCTTTTCCGCAGCGCGTTGCACCAGCGGAATGACCACGTTGTCATCGATCACAAAGTCGTTCAGGGCTATGAACAACTCTGCGGAAGCAACGGGATCAACCTCAACGGCCGCTTGTTCAAAGGTGGCATCGTAGTCGGGATTGACGTACCGGCAGAGGTTTTGGCCACCCCAATCGTTGGCTTTCTGGGGCACATTCGCGTTATCAGGCCCGGCATACCATCGGTTCATGTACGAAAGCGGGAAAGGAGAATCGATATTTGCAGTCGACATCCCCATATCGTCGTAAAAATGAATGTAGCTCTGCGTGTTCCCTGCCGACGAATCGAAATAGATGCCGGCATCGGTCTGTTTGAGTTCTACCTTGACGCCAATCGATTCCAGGTTGGACTTGACAACAGCCTGGGTCTTCTGACGCACTGAGTTGACCGTTGTGTTGTAGGTGAGTGAGAGTTCAACCCCATCTTTCTTACGCACATCACCATCCAACATCCAACCGGCAGCCTCCAGGATTGCGGCTGCCTCATCGGAATTGAAGGTAAATGGTTCGCGGGAAGATTCCATGGCCGGCAACCCTACCAACACATTGGTGGCGGCGGGCTCGCCTTCGCCATAGAACGTGGTAGCAATAAGGTCGCGATCGATTGCAGCAGCCAGGGCACGTCGCACCTCGGCATCAGCAAGGGTTGGATTTGGTTTGGCGAGCGATGATTGCTCACCATCGACCTCGGTGTGGGGGTCGGCCAACTGGAGATTGATATGCTCCAGTGATGAACCCGGATAAACCGCCACGGTTCCCAACCCGGCTTCTTCCATTGACTGGAGCACTTCGGGTTCCACCTGAAGGTTCCAGGCCAGATCGTATTCGCCACTCTGCAACACTGATCGAGCCGCTGAAGACGCATCGCCGCCTCCCTTGAGCAGAACCCGTTCAAAGTACGGCTTGGCGCGATCGCGGTAGTTTTCGTTCATCACGTAAACCACCTGGTCATTCGGTGCAAATGATTCAAGCACATATGGACCTGTACCAACGGGGTTCATCATGAACTCGTCATAGTTCCCGTTTTCCAGGATGTGCCTGGGGTAGATCGATCCCCACCACGTCCCGGCGAAGGGAACATACCACGCAGGTTGCGGCCCACTGAACTCGAACGTCACCGTGTGGTCGTCAACCACGACGACATTCTGTATCGTGTCATAGGTTTCAAAGGAAGTAGCGCCGTTTTCGCGGTTCGTGACCCATTCCCAGGTAAATTTCACATCCTCGGCGGTGAACGGTTCGCCATCGCTCCACACAACGTCCGGAAGAAGTTCGTACGTGACTGATGTAGCATCTTCAGCGAGGAGGCCGTTTTCCACTGATGGAATGCGTGAGACCAGGTTCGGTACCACAGTGCCATCGGCCAAGTAGTTCGTCAGGGGTTCCATGATGAGGGCAGCAGCAAGATTATCCTTGCCACCCTGCGCAGAGTGCGTGGCCAGCAATGTTGGGGCCTGCCACTGGATCAGACGCAATTCGCCGGCCGATCCTCGCTCCTTACCTTCAACTCCCACCATCGGGCGATCTGCTGCGGGTACCGGCGTCTGGCCAGTTACCGCAACTGCGTGCAGTGCCACGGGCAGCGCCATACCGCCGGCAAGGCTTGCCTGCAAAAAATCGCGACGGGAAATCGCGCCAGATTGTAACTGCTGAAACAGATCGGTAAAACGGGACATCTTGTGTTCTCCTCCAGCGAAAGCTGACTATGGCAAGGAACCGTGACGAGTTTCCATCGCCCCATACGAGATATCCAACTGCCATAGGTGGATGTGACCAATCCTGAAGGTCAGCTGGCCAGGAGTCAATACATCGCGCCGAAAGCGTTGACATGGCCGTCGCCACGGTCCTACAGTTCCAGATGGCCTCGCCGTTGGCGACGGCCCGCACCGGAGTACGCGCATGATTATCGATAACGCAGTCTATGTAGATGGCAAGCGCGCACTCGAGCCCGCCGGCATCACTGCAGCCTATGCCGAAACCAAGCGCGTCGGCGGTGTTTGCTGGGTGGGGCTCTACAAGCCGGATCCAACTGAATTCGGCACGATGGCGCGGGAGTTCAACATCCACGAACTGGCGGTTGAGGATAGCGTCATCGCGCATCAGCGGCCGAAAATCGAGCGGTATGACGATGTCCTCTTCCTGGTGCTACGCTCGGCCCGCTACCTCGACAAGGTGGAAGAAGTTGAGTTCGGCGAGTTACACGTTTTCGTCGGGCCGGATTTCGTGGTGACGATTCGCCACGGCGATGGCTCGGAACTCACTCGGGCGCGCCGCCGCATGGA
>DJVD01000172.1:11100-23369 GCA_002440805.1 Chloroflexi bacterium UBA6265 | reverse complement strand
AACGATATCGATGAAATCGAGACCCAGATGTTCAGCTCCAGCATGGATGTCACCCAGCGCACCTATGAACTCAGCCGCGAGGTGATCGAGTTCCAGCGAGCCACCAAACCGCTGGTAGGCATGATGAACTCGATCATTGCTGGTGCCGTGAAATACGATACGCCCGAGGAACTGGTGGAATACTTCCGCGATGTGCAGGATCACGCGATCCAGGTGCAGGAGCAGGTAGCGAGCATGCGCGAACTGCTGCAGAACATCGTCAGCACCAACCTGGCGGTGGTGAGTGTGCAGCAGAACGAAGAGTTCAAGGCGATGACCCAGGCCAGCATGCAGCAAAACGACGAGATCAAGCGCATCTCCAGCTGGGCCGCTATTTTGTTCGCGCCCACCCTGATCGGCACGGTCTACGGGATGAACTTCGCCAACATGCCCGAAGTCGATTGGGCTTTTGGCTATCCCCTGGCGCTGCTACTAATGGCCGCAACATCCATCGGCATGTGGGCGTGGTTCCGGCGCAATGGCTGGCTGAAGTAGCGCTTCAACCGGAGCATGAACCTTCGATTGGCGCGCGCAGTAGCTCACGTATTACGCCGAATCCGTGCGTGTTCTCGATTCTATCGAACGGCGGCATGAGTCGTTTCGGCAATCACCGGGCGGATTCGCACTATACTTGCTTGCGAATACCTGTCGCCGTGCTACTCAGGATTTTTCGTGTCGTTAGCCAGCCCCTACATATCCAAGACTGAATTCCTCAACTACCTCACGTGTCCCGGCTATGCCTGGCACCTGCGCCACCACGGTGATGCACGGCCCTCGCCGGATGAAGGCGCCCTCCGCCGCATGCGCGAAGGCCACCACGTCGAGAGCCTGGCGCGGGACCTTTTCCCCGGTGGCTATCTGGTTACCTCCCGCAATCCGGCCCGGGCCGATCGGGAAACACGGGCGGCGATGGCGGCCGGGTATACCGTGATCTTCCAGGCCACGGCGCTGGCCGAGGCGGGCATGATCGCCAGGGCCGATGTGCTGGTTCGCGCCGGCGAAGCCTGGCACCTGATCGAGGTGAAGAGCTCCTCGGCCGATCCCGAGAAACCGCGCGATGTGGTGCGCAAGCACCTCAACGACATCACCTTCCAGAGCATCGCGTTCCACAATGCCGGCATCCCGGTGCAGCAGTTATCGCTGCTGGTGCTCAATCGCACCTACCGTCGAAACGGCTCCGTGGATGCCCGGGACCTCTTCGTGCGCTTCGATGTCACGGAGGACGTGCGCGCCGCCGAATTGCTCGTGTTGCCGATAATTGAGGATGCGATCGCGACGTTGCTCAATTCCCGGGTGGCAGCCAAATGCGATTGTCATCGCAAAACCCGCACGAATCGCTGCGAACTCTTTTCCCACTTTCACCCGCACATTCCCGAGCGCAACACCATTTACAACATCGGCAGTATCCAGCGAACCTCGCTGTTGCCGGCGCTGGATCGGGGTGTGCTGATGATGGTGGATTGGCCAGACGATATCCCGTTGGGCGCAAGACAGCGGCGGCAGGTGGAAGTGGCGCGGAATGGCGTAGAGGTAGCCCATCGGGAGAAAATCGCGGCGTTTGTGCAGCAGTTCGCCGAACCGCTGTGGTACCTCGATTACGAGACGTTCCAAAGTCCGGTGCCACTTTGGGAAGGCTATGCGCCGCACCAGCAAATTACCTTCCAGTACTCATTGCATCGTATCGGGAGCGACGGTGAATCCTCTCACTACGAGTATTTGGCCGAATCGTCCGTCCACGATCCCACCGAGTCACTGCTGCGGCAACTGGCTGAGGATATGGGCAGCGAAGGCAGCGTTCTGGTGTGGAACAAGTCATTCGAATTTGGCCGCAACACGGAAATGGCCGAACGCTATCCGCACTATGCCGAATTCCTGCACGATGTGAACAGTCGCATGATTGACCTGGCCGATGCGGTGAAGCATGGCTGGTGGGAGCACCCCGATTTCCAGGGAAGCTGGAGCCTGAAACAGGTATTACCGGTCGCGGCACCGGAGATGAACTACAAGCTGCTGGACATCGGAGACGGTGGGACGGCAAGCGAACGCTGGATGCAGGCCGTGCTGGATTCTCCGTGCCTGCTTTCCGATACTGAACGTAGCGCCGTGCTGCGGGCCCTTCGGATCTATTGCACCCAGGATACGCTGGCGATGGTTCGTATTCGCGACTACATGTTGGGCCTGCTCGCATAACCCGTACTTCCCTGCCCGGCAGCCAAAGGATCAAACATGACCACAGCATCCTCACCGCAATCCACCGAACATATGATCCAGATCTGCCGCGAACGATCGTCGCGGGGGGTTGCCACCCGCGCCGATTGGCAGCGGCTGGCGGAAATCGATCCCGAGCGGGCACGTCGCGAGCTGATCAACTACCTGCATATCAATCAGACGCACACGGCCCCGAATCCCTATGACAACCAGGGCAAGGCGCACACCGGGCTGGTGGGCGGGTTCCTGCTGGGGGTGGCATTCATGGCCGCCTACTGGCTGTTTGGCGATTGGCTGCAGCGTGACGTAATCACCACCGCCCGCCAATGGGATGTGGTGACGTTCACGCAATATGTGGCGGCATCGCTGCTGCCCTTCTTCGCCTGGCTGGGGTGGCGACGCGACCAGAAACGGGTAGCGGCCAACACACCGGAGTCGCCCGCAAAAGGGAACTACTCCGAGTCCAGTTGGGACGAACTGCTGACGCAGTTCGATGCTACCCGCAAGGCAGGTGGCACCCGCATGTATTAGGCCCGCTGCCAGGGTTGCCAGGTGAAGCGGGTGCGATAGCGCTCCAACAACTTCAGGATTGGACCTCCAAGGAGGATTACCAACACCACGTTCCCGACCGCGCGGAAGAGATCGAATCCCAGCGAGGTGACGGCGTAGAAGCGGGCATAGCGCTCCACGGTTTCAGCCAGAGACAATCCCGGCTGCCAGTAGAGGGCGGAATCGGCATCCACTCCTGGCGCGGTGAACGGCCAGAAGTAGAGATTCATCAGCGCACCAAACACCAACCCCCAGATCGCCCCGAAGATCGCCAAATCGACGATACGCCGGCCAATCGAGCGATGGCGCGGCAGGAATCCGGCAGTCATGCCCACCCAGCCACTGGCCAGCATCTGGAATGGCAGCCAGGGGCCAATGCCCCCGGTGATGAAGGCGCTCACCAAAAGCGTGAGCGCTCCCATCTGAAACCCAAACGTGGGCCCAAACACCGCCCCTACCAACATGATCAACAGGAAAACCGGCGATGCGCCGGCCATGCTCGGCACCAGCCGCAGTGTGGCATCGATCGCCACCAACACCCCCAGCAACGCCACCGTGCGCGATTGGGACACCCCGGCGGCATCCTCCGCCAGGGACATCAGCGTGACCACCATCACGACAACGACCACGGCCGCGAAGAGCAGCGGTGCTGCCGAAGCGTTTGCAGCCGAATCGTCGGTTGTCTGCTCGATGCCTGGCAAAATGAACGGGTACAGGAACGCGGCCAGCCCGACCACAGTCGCCAACACCAAACTCCATAACGCTTTGTTGTGCAATTTGCCCAATGCTTCGATGTAGCCTCTCGCAACCATGTAGTAGTATGAAAAAAGTGACGAATTCTTGTCGCCTTTTGACCAAGGATACATGCGTGGAAGCGATATCGGGCGAGATCACACTGTTTGATCTGATCGCGTGGGAGCCGCGCATTCACCCGATTGCTCCCCAGCCGGAAAGTCCGGCCTGGCGACGCCTGACTACGCTCGATGTGGATTGGGTGGTGACCGCCCGCTCCACCCAACCGATGTTGCCCACGTTGCGCGGTGGCGAACTGATTATCCTGCCCGCCCGCATCGCCCGCGAAACCGGGGTGCCGTTTGGCACGCTCATCCGGGAACTTGGAGCCCAGCCGGTAGCAGGCGTGCTCACCGATTATGTGGGTGACGTGGATGCCAATACTCCGGTGACCGTGCTGCAGATATCGTCGATTGACAACGAGCTCGAGCGGGACCTTAACCGGGTGATCACCAATGGCCGACGACAGGCATTGCAGCGGATTGCCGAGCTCGACCAGGCGATCGCCGAAGCCGGCGCGCGCGGATCGCGACCAAGTGAACTCATCGATCGGCTCAGTCGCCTGCTGGGCGTACCGATCACCGTGCATACCCCAGGCAATACCGTGCTGTTTACCACCGGTACCAGCCGCGATCAGCCGACGGCTAACTCCGATGCATGGGTACGCAGCGTGCTGCGCAACGGCTATACCGTCTGGCTGGGCAGCATTCCCCCGGCGCGCCACGCGATGGTGAGATTCGCGGTTGGCCACGTACGCGACGCCTTGCAACGAGCGCTGGATTCCACCACCAGCCACGCACCACGTGGTAATGCCCGGGTAGCGGCGCTGAATACGCTGCTGCAGGAACCGGTCACATCCGACCGCGAGAAGCTGGCCCAACAGGCGCATCTGGCCGGTGTCCCAACCGACCGATCACTACGGGTGGCATATTCCAGCCTCGATGTCCCGGAAACGCAGGTGCGGCGATCGCTACAACACCTCGGCGATGTGCTGGAAGCGGGTGATTGGCAGCAAAGCAAGTTGTGGCTGGTGGTAAGCAGGGCGGCGATCCCCGCGGTTGGACGCCTGGGCGCACCGCCACGAGGCTGGCTGGCCGTATCGGCGGCAGTGAACAGTCCTGGTGATGTGCCCGAAGCATCGCGCCAGGCGCGGTACCTGAGCAAGCTCCTGGCTGCTGACCTGATCGATACCACCGCGATGGCGTTCGACGATTCGTCAGCGCTGGGTATTCACGGGCTGCTCTATCCCGGCTGGGAATCGGCAGAACAGCGAGCGTATCGCGATCAACATCTCGGCCCCCTGCTCGATAACGATCCGCGCGGTCAACTCATCGAGACACTCGGCGTATACCTTGATCAACAGGGATCGCAAAGCCATGCGGCCGATGCGCTGGGGATTCACCGCAACACCCTCAGTTATCGGTTGCGGCAAATCGAGGCTGTCTTGCCCCTCGATCTCATGGATGCACACAGTCGCCTCACGCTCCATGTCGCTATTGCCATACATCGCATGATTGCCCTGTAAACTCCCCAATCGGTATGCTACAGTGTACGTACATGGTGATACGGTTGTACGTACACCATCAAACGTGCCAATACGTTGTGCACCGCCCCGATAGATCCCGATTTTCGATCTCCCCGGGTGGCTGGCCCGAGTATCGGGCGGTGCGCAACATCGCAACCAGCAACAACATCACCGTGGGTGAGGGAGAGGGTAAACATGCCGCAACGTCAGTGGAGCCCGGCCGCGCATCGCGTGTCAACTCCGGATGTTCAGCGTCCGGCAAACGCCATTTGGCAGACACTTGAATCCGAACGCATTCGCTGGGAAGGCCAGGTGCTCATTGTCGGGCAGGAAGCCGATCTCCCGGCGCTTTTGGTCATTACGGGCAAGCGCCTTGCCCTGATTGCCAACAACGATATCGCCCTCGAATTCCCCCTTTCCTGGATGCGCCCCGAGCCCAAACTTGTTGCCGAGAACGGCATCCGGCTGTATATCAGCCCGGATGGCAATTCCCAGATCGCCCAGCCGATGCTTCTGCGCGCCAAGGCTGGCCGTGGTGCAGCCGTCGAAATTGGTGCCGTGCTGACCGGCCGGACCTTTGGATCGCGCGATGCTAACGCACCCATGCACATTCCAGCCTGGAACAGTCGCGCCGGTGCCAGCGCCAGCGTGGCCCTGCCACAACTCAGCGAAGACCCACCCACGTCGAAATCTGCACCGAAGGCCGCCTGGCCCCCGGCGGAAACGCGTGGCGTTAGCCCAAACACCCCAACACCAGCAGCCAGCTCAACTCCCAAACCATCGGCCAATATTGCGCCATGGCGCGTTGGCAGTGCCGTGCCCACACCAACTCCGGTGCCTGCCGATGCATCGCGCGCTGCCCGCTTGCTGGGCACATCGCGTGATGGCTACACCGTCACCGATGCGCCGGCAGCGGCAACGCCAAATCCAGTCAAGGACGATCGCAAGCATCGCGTGCCGATGTGGCTCCTGAATGTGGCCGTTGTGGCGCTGTTGCTGTTCGGATTCGGGTACGTGGCCGTGGATCGCGGATTAGGCCTGGATGCCATGCGCAACCTGGTGCCGGCGAACGTGGCGACGTTTATGGGCATCGAAGATGATGCTAGCCCCAACGAGATCGCAGAAGCTCCGGCGCCGGTCGAACCGGCCCCTACCCAGCCTCTCATCACCACAGGTGGCGATAACACCCTCGCATCTGCCCCGGATACTACCCGCCCAACGGAAACACCGACTGAAGAAGTTGTTGTCAGCACCGGTAACCTGGATAGCGTTGGTGGATCCAATGGCCAGTTGCCGATTACGGCAAGTGTGCTCGGCACACCTGATGCCGACGACGCAACCGAAGCTGTTGTGGAAACTGAAGTAGCCACCGAGGCAGCCGTCGAGACGGAGGAGCCGACCGAGGTCGTCACCGAGACGGAAGTAGCCACCGAGGCGCCAACCGAGGCTGGTGTTGAGACCGAAGTGGCGACTGAGGTACCCACCGAGGTTGTCACTGAGACCGAAGCCGCCACCGAGGCCCCGGAAGAGACAGATGTAGCAACCGAAGAACCAGATCCGGCCGTGGAAGCGACGGTCGATCCCACCGTGCCGCAGCCAACGGAAACACCCGAACCAACTGTTGCACCCACTGTGGCGCCAACCCAAACCGTGGTCCTGGAGCAACCGGCCAGTGTGGCCGAGGGCGATGTCCCGGCACAGGAGTTCCAGCAGGGCGGAATCCGCTATAGCATCGAGGCCGTTGCCGCCGGCGCTGCCATCGATGAGCTGCCGGAAATCAACAATATTGGTCAGACGTGGGTCATTGTCACCCTCACGGGTGCCAACACCAGCAGCAACGAGCAACAGTTTGCCATGAGCAACTTCACGTTGATTGCCGATGGCGCCAGCGTACCGCTCGATACTGGCACCGGGTGGGTCAGCAGTTTGCTGGGCAACGATCCGGCCTACGGAGCCACCGATTCGGCCACCTGGGGTCCTGGGGAGCAGCATCAGTTCACGCTTACCTTCCTCGCCCCGGCGAACGCAAGCGCCCTCACATTGGTCGCTGGCGATCAACAGATCGCGCTCGATCCGGCCATCACCACATCCGTTGGCCTCAAGGACGTGGCCCGCGATGAGGCTCCTGCCGCAACTGTGTCCGGCACCGTGGTGGAAATCGTCGATGGCCAGACAATCGTGGTTGATGTCGACGGCGAGCTGATCACTGTGCGCTACCTGGGGATCGACGCGCCAACAGGCGAGGCCTGCTTCGCGGCGGAAGCCACGCAAGCCAATGCCGAACTCGTCGAAGGCCAGACCGTGACATTGGAACGCCAGAGCGTGGATACGACCGCTCGCGGTTTGTGGGTCCGCGATGTGTGGGTGACCGATGCCAACGGGAACCAGGTCCTGGTAAGCCAGGCGCTGGTGGGGCAAGGTGCCGCTACCAGTGATGTCAGCGAGCCGAATAGCCGCTATGCCGGTTGGCTGGAAAGCACTGAACAGGCTGCCAAGGACAATGGCACGGGCCTGTGGAGCAGCTGCGGCAGCTAACATCCGATTGATCCAGCAACATCCCCGATGGCCAGGCCATCGGGGGTGTTGCGCTATGTGAGTTGTGACAAACCCACTGGTGGTTTACACGTCGGCAGGTCGGTAGGTGGTTCCCTACCTCCACGAAATGGGGTTACCCATCGATTTGGCTCGAGCCTGTGTTTGCTATCCTACAGGTGACATCCACCGGGCATTTTCCAGATTGATATAATGCAGTCGCCATCCCCGATTGATACCAGTGAGTCGTTTCATGGCTTCAGATAACACCCTCCCCCATCGATCCTCCCCACCCGGTTCTGCCTGGCAACACCCCAGCGCGCACATCGTGAAAGCGCGAGTGTGGACGCTTCCTCCCATTCGCCTGACAGCGGCGATGACATGTGCTGCGCTCACCGGCGCGGTGATGGGTGTGGTGATGCCTCGCGGCCCTGTCACATCGAGCGATGCCCTCGTGCTGATGTTGGCCGGATTCGCCACGGGCCTTGCCGCTGCACTGTCTTTGGGCTCGAGATGGGCCATGGTGATCGCTCCGATCATCCACCTGCTGGTTTTTGAACTTGTGCGCCTCGATGAAATCGGACCGACTGTTGACGGCATCCACCTCGATACCACGTTCGGGATCATGGCAGTGGTCCTGGGGCGAGGCGTGTATGTTGCGCTCGGGCTGCTACCGATGATTCTTGGCGCAGCATATGGCGCGGGCCTTTCCCGCTGGCTCACGTATCAACGAGACTACCGTGCCAAACGTGGCGTTTCGTCCCCGCTACGGCGCGCCCTGGGAGGGGTGTCCACACTTGGCATCCTCACCCTCGCCATCCGCATCGCCCAACCGGCACGGGTAGCGCCTGTGAACGGCCCGGATGGCCAACGTATCCAGGGATCAATTTCAGAATTGGTGGAGGTCAACCTCGGGGGCCACAAGCAGTGGCTCCAAATCCGTGGCGCCAGTGCGAATCTGCCCGTGCTGCTCTACATCAGCGGTGGACCGGGCCAAAGCGACCTCGCATTCTCGCGCGTACTTCTCGAAGAACTCACGCAGGATTTCCTGCTGGTGGGCTGGGACCAGCGGGGGAATGGTAAGTCCTATCCATCGCTTGATCCCGAATCGCTCACGTTGGAACGGGCTGTGGCCGATACGATCGAACTGGCCGATTACCTCCGGGAGCGATTCGATGAGAACCGAATCTACGTGATTGGCGAATCGTGGGGATCCACCCTCGGCGTGCTGGCCCTGCAGCAGGCGCCGGATCGCTTCTATGCCTACATCGGGAGCGGCCAGATGGTGAGTCAACGCGTGACCGACCAGATGATCTACGACGACCTGCTGGCATGGGCGGAAGCAAAAGGCGATGAGGAACTGGCAGACATGCTACGAAACGCTGGTCCCCCACCCTACGATTCCACCTGGACGTATGGGGAAGTGATGATGCACTACGACAAGCTCGCTGGCGATTACGATCCCCCACAGGCGTATATCGACCGGGGTGAGGCGGGCGACGTGGGCCCCTGGGGACTCATGGGAAGCGAATATACCGCCATGGACAAGGTCAATGTCCTCCGTGGACTGGTGGACACGTTTTTCGTGATGTATCCACAGTTGCAGGACATCGATTTTCGCACCGATGTGCCGGCGCTGGATGTGCCGGTGTACCTGATGATGGGCGAGCACGAATTGCGCGGACGGCTGGAGCTTGCCGAGGAATGGTTCTCGATGCTTAAGGCACCTCACAAGAAGTTGTACATCCTGGAGAATGCCGGTCATGCCGCAGCATTCGAACACGCCGACCTGCTCCACGAGATCTTGCTAAATGAGATTTTGCCGTCCACGTATCCGATGGCATAGGGTATCCACCGTTTACCGCCGGCAACGCATACGGCATTGGTCTCCGTCGCCACCATTGTTGGTAACATCCCTGGTGATCCTGCCATCGGGGGTGTTGCTTTAGGGCTCCCCGCGCTAGCATTGCCTAAACATTAAGCCGTTCGGTGAGAGGACAACAGGGCACATGCGCGATATCACCATTTTCTCGGGCAGCGCCCATCCGGAACTGGCAGCGGAGATCTGCCAGCACCTCAGTACCCCACTTGCACCCGTAAACGTGACCCGGTTCAGCAACGATTGCCTGCAGGTGCAGTTGCAATCGAACTGTCGCGAGGAAGACGTGTTCATTGTCCAGCCGCTCACACCGCCTGTGCAGGAGCACGTGATGGAACTGCTGCTGATGCTGGATGCCGCCCGTGGCGCCAGCGCTGCCCGGATTACGGCCGTCATTCCCCACTATGCCTATGCCCGCAGCGACAAGAAAGACGCACCGCGGATCAGCATTGGTGGTCGGCTGGTGGCCGATCTCCTGAGCACTGCTGGTGCCGACCGGGTATTGACGATGGCATTACATGCCCCGCAGGTGCATGGATTCTTCAGCGTACCTACGGATCACCTCAACGCGTTGAACGTCATTGCCGATCATTTCCGCAGCTACGATCTCAGCAACGCCGTGGTGGTATCGCCCGATCTCGGCAACGCCAAGCAGGCAACAAAGTTCGCGCACCTGCTTGGGTTGCCGGTGGCAGCTGGCAGCAAGCGCCGCATGGCCGATGACAAGGTGAAGGTTGATATGATCGTCGGTGATGTGAAGGGCAAGGATGCGATTGTGCTGGACGATGAAATCGCCACCGGCGGCAGCATGATCGAGATCGTTGAGAAAATCGCTGAGGCCGGGGCGCGCCGCATCAGCATTGCCTGCACGCATGGGCTTTTTAGCGGCCCTGCGATCGACCGCTTCCGCGCGGCCGGCGATCGCATCGATGAGATCATCACCACCAATACCGTTCCCCTCACACCCGAGAAAATGCTCCCGAATATGACCGTGCTCAGCATCGCTCCCCTGCTCGCCTCAGCCATCCACAACATCCACTGCGGCGAGAGTGTGAGCCAACTCTTCGTGCACGGAGTGTAACTATGGATACCGAGGTGCTGGAGGTGGCGATCCTGCCGGTGATTCCCGGCGAGGAAGCTGCGTTTGAAGCCTCATTCGAACAGGCGCAACGCATCATTGCCGGCATGGCAGGATACCTCGGCCACGACCTGCAGCGATGCATTGAACAACCCAACCAGTACATCCTGTTAGTACGATGGCGCACGCTGGAGGATCACACTGCGGGTTTCCGCGAATCGGCAGCATACCAGCAATGGAAATCGCTATTGCACCATTTCTATGATCCGTTCCCCAGCGTGCAGCATTACACAGCAACAGGCAAAGGCAGTGATTATGGAACTACGTAATTTCACAGTTCTGAGTTTCGATTGCTATGGAACCCTCATTGACTGGGATGCTGGCCTGGCGGCACAACTGCATCGGATCGCGCCCGACCTGGCTGAGCACGATCTGCTGCAGCGCTACGCGGCAATTGAGGCAGAGATCGAGCACAGCCATCCCACCATGCTCTATCGCGACATCGTGGCCACGACCGCCACGCGGCTCGGGAAGGACCTGGGGATTGATGTCTCCCCTGCGTTGGCGGCAGAGATCGGTGGATCGATTGGCACCTGGCCGCCATTCCCCGATTCTGTGCAGGCGCTGGCCGACCTTAAACAGTGCTGCGCACTTGTGGTGCTCAGTAATGTGGACCGGCAATCGTTCGCCGGTAGTGCCGCCTTGCTGGGCGATCCGTTTGATGCGGTGCTCACGGCCGAGGAGATCGGTAGCTACAAACCCGACCGGGGCAATTTCGAGGCCCTGATGGCGCATGTGGACAGGATTGGCGGCACGGGCAAGCACCTGCATGTGGCCCAGAGCCTGTTCCACGATCATGTCCCGGCCAAGGCACTGGGGCTCCCGACTGCGTGGATCAATCGCCGCAGCAGCAAACCCGGAGAAGGCGCGAGCGGGCCGACACTTGATGTTGCGCCCGATTGGGAGTTCCCGGATATGCGCTCGTTTGCCGCCGCGCTGATGGCCAATAACTAGCCAGAAAGCGCACCAGCCCAGGCGAATGCCTGGGCTGGTGCGCTTTGTATCGGGTTAGGTCACGGAGCGAGTTCGAGGAAATCCGCCACGATGAAGCCGGTAGTGCCATCGGCGAGTTTCACCGGGTACCAGCGCCGGCCTTCGGCCTCCACAGGCTCACCGGTGATCGTCACCGTATCACCGCTGTTGGCCACAGCAACCGCATCCTGGCCGGTGCTGGCTGCTGGACGCACATTGACCCCATCCTGGGTGACGGTAGCAACGGTGTTCCCTGCGCCTTCCTGGGCCGCCTCAGTGGCAGTCGCCTCAGTTACGGGTTCGGACTCAGCGCCAAGGCGGGTGCCCTGCTCCTGGCCTTGCACCAGGCGGGCGCGCACGACATCGCGCTGCAAATACTCGCCGGCATCGTAATCGAACTCGCCGCCGCAGGTGATGATGGTAAGCGCCTCATATGGTGTAGGGGCAGTGATTTCCTGCATTTTCTCCGCGGTCATCTGCGCCAGTGTGACGCGCTCGACGTACTCCACGGCGTACACGGCCTCGCCGCCCTTATCACCCAACACGGTAATCAGCGCCCCTTCGGGGACATTGACGAGATTGCGAAACACCGCCGGCCCAACGCCCCAGTAATCGACGTGGCCGCTGTACAGCAT
>DJVD01000172.1:0-11051 GCA_002440805.1 Chloroflexi bacterium UBA6265 | reverse complement strand
ACATCGGCATCCGCAATGATCATGGCGGTGGGCCGCTCGGAGGCGAAGGTCTGCACGGCATCCGAGGGCCCAAGGGCGCCGGACCTGAGGCCATCGCGCGAGGCTGCAGGCAGCTGGCTACCCGTATCTGCTGTGGCGGTACGGAATCCCCCCAATGCGGCCGCTCCGAGCAATGCGGCTCCGATCGCTTGTCGACGTGTGTGCTTCATGCGTTTCTCCTGTGTCATCATTGGGGCTGCGCAGCCAAAGTGAATGATCGAATCGAACAGCCCCAATATCAGTTTACCCGACGTTATCGGTAACGATAGCCTTCCGATGTGCGCGCAATTTCCGATTGCACGCTCACCGGGTTGTTGACGATCGCCGCCATCTTCCAACGACGAATCTGCCACGCCGCGATGGCGAAGAACGGCAGCGAGACGGCGCCCAGCGTGAACGAACTCCTCAAGCCTGAGGACGAATCGCTGGCGGCTGGACCGGAACCGGTGTTCGGCAGGCCAATTTCCTGGTTGCATTGGTACAGGAAGACATCGGTATTGCCGCCGTTGGCCACAATCACGCGGCTTTGGGCATCAACACGCTCGGCCTTGGCCCGGCACCATGCACCTTCGCTTTGCTTCACATCGTAGTACTCGTTCGGCAGGCCGGTGAATACGGCCACACCCTGATCGTTCGGGGCGAGGGTCTGCGTTACCGCACCGCCGCTGGAAGTGATAGTGAAGCTGACGCCACTGGCGCCCGGCTGGCACTCACGTTCCCAATCGACGATGGTGGCGCGATCGCCCTTGCACAGCATCTCGCGAATGGTGATGCTGCCGGTCGGTGTGTTTGTAACAGGTGCCGGTTGCGGCTTGGCGGTGACGAACCATGAGCAACTGATCAGTTCGCCATCGACATTGGTAAAGGTTGTTGCGCCATTGGAAAGCGCTTTCTGGTAAACCTCTCCGCCATCCAGATCGCAGTACACGGCGGCACTCACATACTGGGTCGGCAGGGTTGGGGTAAGGACGTAATCGCCACCAATCAGGTCGTAGAAGCGAATTGCGCCCGCACCAGATTCGCCGGTGTTGGCCGTGATCGGCACACCTCCGGGGCTCTGCAGCGTCATCGGCACATCGCTGAGCGTTTCGGCACAGGCGCCGTCGAGCTGGCTAAAGGTGCTTCCGGCCACATTCACGCCCTGCGGGCAAATGAACATGGTGGTGAAGATTTCGGCCTTCTCAGCTGCCGGGGTGGTGGTTGGCGTAGGAGTGGGCGCGCCCTGGTCATCGGGCACGAAGTACCAATCGCACACAATGCTCTGGTTCTCGGCCAGCGTGAACGTGCCGCGACCATCAGCGAATGTTGTTGGAACCTGTGTCGACGTTGCCGGATCGGAGCAGTAGAGGAAGACGGTGCCGAAATCCTGCGGCGGACCGCCAGCCAGCACGTACTCGCCTGCGGGCAGCGATGTGAACCGGGCAATACCCGGGCCAGGAGTGCGCTCGACCACCGCATCGGAGGTAAGCTCACCGGACGGGCCCGTCAATGTGAATTGCTGATCGGCCACACCATTTGCGTGGCAATCGTCGTACCAGCTACTGCCGTCATACGCGACCGGGCAGGCGGAGAGATGTACTTCTACCGAAGCGCCAGTGACATCGCCACGCAGGTTCTCCGGGATGACATACACCTCGCAGGTGATGTTCTGGCCGTTGAAGTCGTTGAAGCTGGCTACCCCGCGATCGCTGAGTTGCATGGCAGCATAAACGCCACTGTCATCGGCGCAGAAGTAGTACTCGGTGGCGGCCTCCAGCGGAATCTCGCTCCACAGTCGCCAGTCACCTGCAGGTACATCCGGGAACGACGCTTCACCGGTTGGCAACGTCACTGCCGACAGGCGAGCATCGGTCTCGCTCATCAGGCTGAACACCATGTTCTCGATGCCAGTGGTGCAATTGGTGCGGAACGCATCCAGTGAACTGGTATCACCGACAGCCTCTTCAGACTGGCATGAGAGCATCGTGAGATTGATGCTGCCATTCGCAGCTGCGGGAGCGGCAGCAACAGTGGGTGTTGGCGATGGCGCGGTGGTGGCCGTTGGTTGAGCGGCCGGAACAGCAGCCTGTGCGCTCACGGCGAACCAGTCACAGCGAATTTGCTCGTTTGCGATGTCGACAAACGTAAATCCACCCGTCGTCGGATCGTAATCCTTTTCATACAGTGGCTGGCCCTCGTACTCACAGAAGAAGTACTCGCCCCATGTGTTGGGATCGAGGCCAGACGTGACCAGGTTCACACCCTGGCCCAGCGGCATGGTGACCACGCCATTGGCGTCCAGCTTGTGTTGGGTGGTCTGGCCATTGGTGGTCAGGCTGATGGTTGGCGGAGCGGTAGAGACAGTGTCGCAGTTCGGATCGAGATCCTGATACGTGCGGGCATCACTCGGCATATCGCCGCGCGTGCATTCACGATAGGTAATAGCCAACGTCGGGGCATCAGCCTGCGCCTGGATCTGGGTTGACGGCTCCTGGGTTGGCTGCGCGGCTACCGTGGGCGCGGTCGTTGCCGTTGGCTCAACTGTGGCAGTTGGCTGCGGGGCCTGCGACGCAGCAGTGGTTGGCGTTGGTGAAGGTGCAGCTACCTCGGCAGCGCTGACTGCGAACCAATTGCACTTGATCTCTTCACCATTGAGCAGGTCGGTAAACGTGACGATGCCGCGGTTGGGATCAAAATCCTTCTCATATCGCGGTTGGCCTTCGTATTCGCAGAAGAGATACTCGCCCCACTGATCCATCTCGAGATCGGTAAACACATCGAATGCGCCCGGAGTGAGGGTAAGCAGCAGCTTGCCTTCGGCATCGAGCTGATACTCGGTGACTGGCTCGGCGTCGACATTGAGATCGCGCACATTGAACGTGGGCGGATCGGTAGCGACCGTCTTGCAGTTGGGAGAAAGGTCTTCAAAGGTGCGACCGTCACCCGTCAAATCGGCGCGGGTGCATTCGCGATAGGTGATTTCGATGGTCGGCGGCGGCTGCATGGGTGCAACAAACGCGCTGCAGACGATATCGGTAGTGCCGGTGGTAGTAACAAGGAACGAATTAGCGGCGCCATCGGGCGATGCCGTTACCGGCACGTCCGTTTCCGTGCCTCGCACCTTGCATTCAAAGAAGAAGCGATAGTCCTCAACCGGGAGATCGAGGGTTACCTTGTACTCGCCCAGGGGAATCGCGCCTGTGTTAATCACGCCGGGGCCCGGATTTTGTGGTTGCTCGGTCACCTTGGGTTGATCTATCCCAAGGGCTGGATCCGTAGATGTCACCTGGACATTCACATCAACCATGCCCTTCTGCAGGCAACTGGGGTTCAGGTCGCTGGGATCGGCGGGGGCGTCGAACGGACATTCCCCAACCAGAAGTTCAATAGCTGGCCCGGTGGCCGACGTTGCCTGGGCAACATCATCGCCCGGTGTAATGCCCGTTTGCGCTGCAACGCCCATGGGCGTGATCGAGAGCAGCAACATCAGCATGCCGAGTAATGAGACCAAACGGGTGCGTTTGGTACTAACGATGGTCATAGGTATTCCTTCCTCTGCCGCACCTCATGCGAAGTGAGCCACGCGTAACGTGTGCCTTCACTAGTGCAAACGAACGAACCAGCCAGGACGTTTCGTCGCATCAGGGCTACGTGAGTACGTACCCATCAATCATAGCGTGCTTTGTTTTGATCCGCTGAACCAATTGCATTTTCGTGTGCACAGGCGTAACCTTTGCGATTGTCCAGATTCGCGATACTGATCGTGGGTCGCTGGATGTGAGCAATCGGTCTTCGCTCACGTCTTCAGGTTGCATCCATGGGCATCAGTCCCAAAACCGAAACCGCTCCCCCATCACAACCCGGCAAAAACCCCTCCTCGTTCCGACCAGACCTGAGCACCATCGAAAAAACCAAAGGACGCCATTCCGGCGACCGTTACGTGCGGATCGTGCGGCATGCACCAAACGAATTCTCACGCATCGGCCCAAATGTGCTCATGGCCAATCGCGAAAGGGCGGCCAACCGCACCACATTCAGCAGGGCCTTCTTTCGCGTGAAGCGCTTTGCGATTGGCCAGCCGATCTCTACGGCCGAAGCCGAGCACGAGCGCCTCTCGAACCGCAAGGCATTGGCGGTGCTCAGCTCCGATGCGCTTTCATCCGTGGCGTATGCCAGCGAGGAAATCCTGCGGGTACTCCTCATTGCCGGCCTGGGTGCGCTCAGCCTGAGCCTGCCAATTGGTGCCGGCATTGTTTTGCTGTTGCTGATTGTGGGAGTCAGCTATCGACAGACCATCAAGGCATATCCGCATGGCGGCGGCAGCTATATCGTGGCCAAAGACAATTTGGGCGAGAAGTCGGCACTGGTTGCTGGCGGGGCGCTGTTGGCAGATTACGTGCTCACCGTGGCAGTGTCCGTCAGTTCGGCCGTGGCAGCCATCGTTTCAGCGTTTCCTCGCCAGCACGACCACCTCATTGCCTGGGGCGTGTTCTTCATCGCGTTGATCACCCTGCTGAACCTGCGGGGATTGCGCGAATCGGGCACCATTTTCGCCATTCCAACGTACCTGTTCCTCCTGGCGATCGGCACGATGATCGTGATCGGCATTGCCAGGAACGCCACCAACGGCTTTGAGGCGCAGCAGCCACCGTCGCATGTGATCGCCGGCAGTGGCAGCATTACCCTGTTCCTTATCCTGCGCGCGTTCAGTAGCGGTTGCTCGGCACTCACGGGGGTGGAAGCAATTAGCGACGGCGTGCCCGCCTTCCGTAAACCGGAATGGAAGAATGCCCGCACGACGCTGACATGGATGATCGGCATCCTGGCGGTGATGTTTGCCTCCATCACATTCCTGGCACATCAATATGGAGCGGTGCCGATGGACCAGGCGGAATCCGGCTACGAAACGGTGGTGAGCCAAATAGCTCGTGGCGTGTTCGGCGGCACGAACGCGGCCTACTACGTGATGCAGTTCGCCACCATGGCTATTTTGGTGCTTGCCGCGAATACCGCCTACAGCGATTTTCCGCGCCTTTCATACTTCATGGCTCGTGACCATTACATGCCGCACCAGTTCATGTTTCGTGGAGATCGTCTCGCCTTCTCGTTTGGCATTGTGACGCTTGGGGTGCTGAGCGCATCGGTGCTGGCAACCTTTGGCGGCCAAACCGAAAAGCTGATTCCACTGTATGCCGTGGGCGTGTTTACCAGTTTCACCATTTCGCAGCTAGGGATGGTGGTCCGCTGGAACCGATTGCGGGAGCCGGGTTGGAAGCAAAGTCGAATTCTCAACGGGTTGGGTGCCACGGCAACGGGCATGGTGGCACTGGTTGTATCCATCACCAAATTTACGCACGGCGCATGGATGGTGATGGTGGTAATCACTGTATTGGTATTGGTGTTTGTCGGGATCAACCGCCACTATTCCGCTGCCAGCAACGCGATGGAGGCGGCCACCCCCATTCACCCGGCGGCCATTTCCCATGTGATGGTGGTGCCCATTGCCGCCCTCAACGTGATCTCGCGCCAGACGATCGCCTACGCACGTTCCCTCACCGATAATGTCACCGCCGTGCATGTAACCAACGATCCGGAGAGTGTGCTCGCCATGCAGCTACAGTGGCAGGAGTCCGGCATCGAGGTACCCCTGATCATTATCGAATCACCCTACCGGACATTGATTGGGCCGCTGCTGGCATACATTGAAGAGTTGCGCGAGCAACATCCGCAATCGGTCCTGACGGTCGTACTGCCGGAATATGTGCCGAGCCACTGGTGGGAACAAATTTTGCACAACCAAACGGCCCTGCGGATTAAGGCGGCGCTCCTGTTCAAGCCGGGAATCGTTGTGACGGATGTGCCGTATGTGGTTGGCGCCGGCCCGGTTCGCACCTAAGCCGGCGCACGCCCGATCAGTGACTGTGAACCAGGCCATCTGGAGCATGGAATCGCTGCCAGGCTCCTCCTGCGACCACGATGACCACGCCAACGAGAATGAGCGCAAAGGCCACGGGCCGACTGCCACCGAAGGTTTCGATCACCAATGCCGAAAGCCAACCGTAGAGACCAACGGCTCCATAGAGCAGGAAAATGCGTTGATCGCTCATGATGCCCAGCGCGATCGCCACCACGGTGAGCACCAGGAAGACAATACCATTCAGTCCAAGCGGGTTCTCGAAGCTACGCATACCCAGCATGATCAGGTTGATGGTGAGTCCCACTACATACAACCAGGTAGCGTGATGTTTCCATCCAAATCGGGCCACGACCAGGCCAGCGCCCACCAGCAGGATCCCGTAAATAGCGAGGAAGAGGACGTCGCGTTCTGTTTCAACATTTCCTATAGACCGGATGGCATCTATCCCGGACATCCAGGCCATCCAGCCGATCCATCCCGCAGGCAACAGCATCCACGAAACGCGAAGCCGGAACGCCCAGAACGTGGCCACCACTGCGGTGACGGCCTGGGCAATGCCCATCAGCCTGGTTGTGGTGTCCTGTGAGCTCGGTCGATCCGGGTGCTCTGGCCATAAACCGGTAAGGCGATAGAGCGTGTACGCCAGCAACATGATCATCAACGTGCCCACGATCACAAGGAGATTGCTGGCCTGCACCCTCAAGAGTTCATCTTTACGCCGCAACGCCCAGGCGATACCCCACAGCACACCGATACCGAGCACAGCCCACATGGTTTGCTGGGCGGCACCCATGTTATTCCAATCCACACCGATGAACACGGCAGAGGCGATGAGGGCAAGGAATCCGCCGAGCCAGGTTAGCACCTGCGCGGGTTCCCGCGGCAAGACATCCGGGGCAGTCGTCTCCATCTCGCGAATCTTGCCAGCCTGTTCAGGCGAGATCACTTGCTCTTGCTGCCATCTGGCGAGGGCAGATTCAAGTTCTGAACGAGAAATGCCACGTGCCATGACGCACCTCCCTAATGATTGAACTTCCTCGTACCCGTATTGTATACAATCCTGCCTCCAATAAGTTAATTTGCGCGTAGCAGTCGCGATCCGAGGCCAAATTTGACAGGAAAACCCTGTCGGCCGGACCCTCCATGAGCATGATGTTCCCTGCAAACCTTCCCAATTTCCTCACGCATTACCGGTTGATAGCCAATGTTTCAGTCTTTACTGAATGTTCAATATCTACTATCATTTTGCACTGGAGCAGAAGACCGAGCCGCGCCGATGTAATGACAGGATGATGTGCGGTGAACACCCAAAAGCGAGCGTTCATAGAGAAAATGGGAATCGCGTTTGAGCGTAACGGCGCAGCACCGATGCTTGGGCGGGTATGGGGAGCCTTATTGGTTGCCGATCGTGGCGAGATGACGGCTGAGGAGCTGGCGACGGAGCTACAGGCAAGCCGCGGCGCTATCAGCCACGCAACCCGGCAACTGACGGCCATGCAATACACCGAGAAGTTTCGCAAGGCAGGTGAACGCAAGGATTACTTCCGGGTTGTGTCGCATGGACTGGCCCACGCCAGCCGACAGCGGGTGGTGGAACTGCGCCAAATGCAGGACCTGCTGCGCGAGGGCATGGCCGCCATGGCAGACGACGGCGCGCCATCGCTCTACCACATTGAGGAGCACATCGCCTTTACCCATGCCATGGAAATCGCGGTGGAGCGGTTCCTGGATGAATGGCAGCAGCAACGGGAGGATAAACGTGCAGAGCGCAATTCAAACCCATAACCTCACCAAATCCTATGGCAAACATCGCGGCATCATCAATGTAAACCTGGATATCCGGGTCGGAGAGGTCTTCGGTTTCCTCGGCCCCAATGGCGCCGGGAAAACCACCACCNNGGCCCCAATGGCGCCGGCAAAAGCACCGCACTACGCACGATCACGGCCCTGATGAAGCCCACCAGCGGATCCTGCCAGATCATGGGCATCGATCCGCACCGACACCCCGTGGAAGCAATGAAGAACATTGGTAACCTGCCTAACGAGTTCAGCCTGGAAGATCGCATGACGGGCCGGCAGCTCATAGGGCTGTTTGCTCGCCTGCGGGGTATATCGGACACCAGCTTTGCCGATGTACTGGCTAAACGCATCGATGCTGACCTCGACCGGCCCATGCGTAAGCTCAGCCGTGGCAACAAGCAGAAAATCGGGATCGTGCAGGCGATGTTCCATCGACCTCCGGTAGTGATCCTGGATGAACCGACGGGCGGACTTGATCCGCTTGTACAGGACCAATTTATGGGCATTTTGGGTGAGGCCCAACAGCAGGGCCAAACGGTGCTGTTCAGTAGCCATGTACTCAGCGAAATTGAGAAAGTTGCTGATCGAGTCGGCATTATTCGCCAGGGGGAGTTGGTGGCGGTGGAAAATCCACACGACCTTACTGAGCGCGCGATTCGTCACGTCCACATCCGCTTTGTGGACGATGTCTCGACGACGCTCATCCATCACCTCGAGTCCCAGCAAGGTATCTGTAACATCAGCGTGGAAGGAAGCAGCCTGCGATTTACCCTGCATAGCAATGCCAATGAGTTGCTCGCCACCATTTCGCCCTACCCTGTGGTGACCATTGATATCGAACGCCCCAGCCTGGAAGAAATCTTCCTAACCTTTTACGGGCTGGGCCAGACCGGAGGAACGGAATGAATTCGCTCTTCATTTACACCCAGTGGCTGATACGAAAGCACATGCGTAGCGCAGTAATCTGGACCATGGCGTTTGCCACCTATGTCCTGATGATCGTCGCCATTTTCCCGACATTCAGCGAAGCTGGCATCACGAACATTGCGAGCAACTACCCAGAGGCGATGCGGAAGGCATTCAATATCGACGACATGGGCACATTGGGTGGGTTCTTGGGCGTGGAGGTGTTTAGCTATGCTCCGTTAGTGCTGGCATTCTTCCCCATTATGCTGCTTGCCGGCGCTGTCGCCGGTGAGGAAGAACGTGGGGCAATGGATATCTATCTGGCTCAACCCCTTTCCAGGCGAGATATGGTGTTGGCAAATGTGATCACTACGATTGTATGGACACTGGTGATCCTGATGGTTACAGGACTATCGACGTGGTTACTGGCACAATTCCTGGATATCGATTTCGGCATCTCCAGGGCGCTTCAAGGCTTCTTCGGACTTTTCCCGATCATGCTGCTCTTCGGTTCCATTGCCCTCTTTGTGGGCACCCGCGTGAGGAGCAAGGGTTCCGCGACCGGCGCGGCATTCTTGCTCATGTTCTTGCTCTATCTTGTCGATCTCGTCGGGAAGTTGGTGCCGGATTACGCCTCAATCCGTGACTACTCTCCGTTCAAATGGTATGGCGAGCCACTGGTGAGTGGTCTCGACTGGTCTTCGGTAGTTGGAATAATCGCGATAAGCCTTGTGGTTGTCATCCTCTCAATCGTGAGTTTCGAACGGCGGGACATCTATACCTAGCTTTGTCTCGTTGATGGGCATCCATAATAGTTCGATCCGATACCTTCAAGGGGCCGCGTGGACCTACCCAGGCCGCACAAGGGAGAGCAACGTGCAGAGCGCAATTCAAACCTTTAATCTCACCAAGACCTATGGCAAGAATCGCGGAATTACCGACGTGAGCCTCGATATTCGGCCTGGCGAGATCTTCGGTTTCCTCGGCCCGAATGGTGCTGGCAAGAGCACTGCATTGCGCACGCTCACCGCGTTGATGAAACCTACCTCAGGCTCGTGCCTGATCATGGGGATTGATCCGCATATCAACCCGGTAGAGGCCATGGCCAATGTGGGCAACCTGCCAACGGAATTCAGCCTTGAAGACCGTGCCTCCGGGCGGAGTTTGGTGAACTACTTCTCCGCGCTGCGAGGTGGCGTAGATACATCGTTCGCCGATGAAATCGCGGGCCGCATCGATGCCGACCTTGATCGACCGGTTCGAAAATTGAGCCGCGGTAACAAGCAGAAAATCGGCATCGTGCTGGCGATGTTCCATCGGCCGCCGGTAGTAATCCTGGATGAACCCACGGGCGGGCTTGATCCGCTGGTTCAGGAGCAATTCCTCGAAATCCTGCTGGATGCGAAGAAACTTGGCCAGACCGTACTGTTCTCCAGTCATGTCCTTTCCGAAGTAGAACGTGTGGCCGACCGCGTGGGGATTATCCGCGAAGGCGAGATGATCGCGGTTGAAGATCCGCACCAACTCACAAGCAAGGCGATCCGCAAGGTACGGGTGCGTTTTCCGGAGAATGGAGAGTTCACTGCCCTGCGGCAACTGGAGCGAATGCCCGGTGTGGAACAGTTTGCCTGGCACCAGCCATTCCTCAGTTTCGATTACGCCGGCGATGCCAATGCGCTGTTACGGCTGCTGGCGAGCGACGACATTGAAATGATTGATATCGAGCGGCCGTCACTGGAGGAAATCTTTCTCGGCTACTACGGGTCAGGTCGGAACGGAGGTGCCGCATGATTGGCGAACTGGCCGCAACCCGAATAATGCTGATGCATACCCTCAGTCGTATGCGCATGACCTTGCTCTGGTGGACCATTGGCGTGTCGCTGTACACCATCATCAATCTCGCGGTGTATCCCTCGTTCAAGGACAGCATGCTGCTGGAGGTCCAGAACTACCCCGAAGCAATGGTCAAAGCCTTCGGTCTGGAGAACCTGGATCAGATTGGGCCTTATATGTATGCGCAGGTCTTCCTGATGCTGCCGTTGATCCTGGCGTTCTTCCCGATTATGACCTTCGCCGGTGCACTGGCAGGCGCGGAGGAACGTGGGGGTCTGGATGTACTGCTGACACAGCCGATCCGGCGTCGCACCCTGGTGCTGGCGACGTGGATCGCCGCGGTGATCTGTGTCGGCATCGTGCTGGCAGCTACCGGCCTGTTGAGTTGGTTGCTGATTGTGGTGATCGGCGAATCGCTGGGATTTGGCGAGACCATGCTGGCTGCCTGGAGCGTGCTGCCCGTAACGATCACCGTGGGGTCAATTGGCCTGTTGCTGAGTTCTGCCATGCGATCGCGCGGATCGGTGCTGGGCGCGTCCATCGGAATCGCGTTCCTGCTCTACCTGATCGATGTGGT
>DJVD01000064.1:10504-15502 GCA_002440805.1 Chloroflexi bacterium UBA6265 | reverse complement strand
GGTACAGCTCGGGGAAGCGGATATCGTAGCAGATCGTGAGTCCGGCTACGCGGCCGTCAATTTCGGCGGTGACGATGTCACTCCCCGGGGCGATCGAAGCACTTTCGCTGGAATCAACTCGCCCGGCAATCTGGACATCGAACAGGTGGAGCTTGCGGTAGCGGGCCACTTCCTCGCCCTCGCGATTGAAGAGGAGGCTGGTGTTGTAGGTACGGGTGTCATTGGGGATGGATTCGTGGATGGATCCCGCCAGCAGCCAGATACCGAGTTCCCTGGCAACATCGGCAAAATGGCCGGAGACTGGCCCGGGAATGGCCGTGGCAATGGCAGGCACCTGCTCACGCTCGCCCATGAAATCCACCATTTCGGGCAGCACCACCACATCGGCGCCATCGTTGGCTGCCTGGCGAACCAGCTCGATTGCTGTTTGGAGGTTGTCGTCGAGATTATCCCCAACGGAGAGTTGCACCACGGCCGCGCGCATATGGGTACCCCTGGTAAATTGCGATTCGTTCACGCTTGCACTGGTTCCATGATAGCGGTGGCCGCGTTAAACACCACAGCGGCAGGATTGCTCCCGCCGCTGTGATTCTCCGCGAATCGCGACTAGAGGATGGATTCCTCGGTCGTGGTATCGAAGAAGTGAAGCTTGCTTGGCTCGAGGGCGATCTTGATTTCCTGGCCGCGCTCGAGATGCAGGTCCGGATCCATGCGGGCGGTGAGGGTGCTGGTGCGGGTGGTGAGATACACGAAGATCTCGTTACCCAACAGCTCCACCACATCCACCGTTACCGGGATGAAAGCATCGTCTGGCACAGCACCGTTGGGGACGCGGCTCTGCTCCACAATGTGCTCCGGGCGAATGCCCATGGTGACCTGCTTGCCCTTGTAATCAACCAGCAAGGATGATTTGTTGGTTTCAGGAATGCGCATGCGGAAGCCCGGATTGGTGGCGTAGAGTTTGCCATCGGCTTCCTCAATCGTCACATCCACGAAGTTCATCGACGGCGAACCCATGAAACCGGCTACGAACTTGTTCTTCGGGCTGTCATACAGGTTCTGCGGCGTATCGAGCTGCTGCAGGATACCGAGGCTCATAACCGCGATGCGGTCGCCCATGGTCATGGCTTCGGTCTGGTCGTGGGTGACGTAGATGGTGGTGGTGCGCACGCGATCGTGCAGCTTCACCAGCTCGGCACGTGTTTGCACACGCAGCTTGGCATCAAGGTTGGAGAGCGGTTCATCCATCAGGAAGACATCGGCATTACGCACAATGGCACGACCAAGCGCTACGCGCTGTCGCTGACCACCGGAGAGTGCCTTTGGCTTGCGATCGAGGTAGCCCTCGATATCGAGGATGCGAGCGGCTTCGAGCACGCGTTGTTCGCGCTCGGCCTTCGGTACCTTGCGCAGCTTGAGCGGGTAGGCGAGATTATCGCGAACCGTCATGTGCGGGTACAGGGCGTAGCTCTGGAACACCATGGCCACGTTGCGATCTTTCGGCGGAAGGTCGTTCACAACCCGGTCGCCAATGATAATGCGGCCATCGGTGATTTCTTCCAAACCGGCCACCATACGCATGGCGGTGGATTTGCCGCAACCGGATGGGCCTACGACAACGAGGAATTCCTCATTCTCGATTTCCATATTCAGGTTGGCGACGGAAGGGGTGTCGTTTCCAGGATACACCTTGGAAACATTGTCGAAGATAACGCGAGCCATCGGTATGCTCCTTCACCGATTACAGAGTCAAGGTAGCCCGGGACATCCGGATCCTGTCTCAGAAGCGCCCTGTGACCCAGCCTGTTCACATGAGAACAAGGCCATCGGTGTCAATCCTCTGGTGCACGTCACGGCGCTTTATGATGTGCTGCTCCTTTTGTACACATTCCGCAGACCAGTGTCAATCGCCAGCGGGCGCCTTGATCATTTTATGAAGATGCACAACTCCGTCGGGACCCCCTGGCCAGGGGCCGGTGTGCGTTGTTGATTCGATCTGCCAGCCGCGCGCTCGCGCCAGGTTGAGGGCGGTGCTTGCATGTTCCCGACCGGGCTCGGCCAGCCAAACCAGCCCATTGGGAGCCACAATCCGCCCAAGCACGGCGAGCACCGGTTCGATATCGCGGGCCTCATAAATCACATCGGCTGCCAATACCACGGGCCAGCGCTCGCCGGACCGCTGTAGCAGGTCGGCATCGGCGGCACGCCAATTTATTTGCCTCACCTGCGGCGGTGGTTGGTGGGCCAGTAAACAGGTCAGCTCGGTGAGCAGCAGGCTATATGGCGAGTAATCGGTGGCTACCAGGTGGGCGCCCACCATGGTTGCCGCGGCCGCCGTGATGCCGAGGCCGCACCCAAGCTCAAGCACCGGTTTGCCGCGGACCAGCGCAGGGTCCTTCAGGATGGCATCGGCGAGCGCAATCCCGCTGGGCCAGATTTCCGCCCAGTAGGGCAGGTTGAACTCGGGATCGTGTGCCACGGTGTCCAGCAGGTCGTCGATCGATGCCGGGTGGATCACCGCCAACCTCACATCCGCGCCGGGCAGGTTAACCACGGTGGTTTCAAGCCGCGTCAGCGCTTCCAGCCGGGCAATCCGGGCATTGATCTCCGGTGGATATCGGGGATGTATCAACGATTCGCTCATGTTTTGCCTGTATACGATTTCGGGTATGCTTTGCATGGAACTGTGCCATACATGCACAAATACGCGCTCATCGTAGCAACAGGACAGTCTTATGAACGATGCCTTGAGTGTCGACGACATCATTGCCGAAGCCGTGGCGGGCGATCGTCAATCTGGCAAGCTGGTCACCTTCGGTGAGGCATACCTGTTGCTGGAAACCGATGGACGCGATCGCCTGGAACGTGCCAACAAGGTGAATATCGCGGTAGGTGGTCCCGAGCTGAATGTTGCGGCCGCCTACGCCTGTTTCGGGCTCGAGGCATCGTGGGTCTCTACCATCTCCGATTCGGCCTTTGGACGCCGCCTTTTGCGTTCGGCGCGGGCCGCGAATGTTGATACCACCTATGTGCGCACGCAGCCTGGCCGCACCGGCCTTAAGTTCGTGGAGCCGGGTGTAGAGCCGCGCGAAAAGGCAGTGTTGCTGGATACCGCCGAGAGCGCGTTCGCGCGCACCCGCAGCGGTGTCTACGATTGGGATGTCATCCTCGATGGGGCCGATGCGCTGTACATCTCCGGCGATACGCTCGGCGTTTCGCCCGGTGTGCGCCAGGATGCGATCGATGCGATGACGGTGGCCAACCATCACGGCCTGATTGTGGCCTTTGAGCTCGATTACAAACCCGCTGGCTGGACCGAAGCCGAAGCGCGGCGTACCTTCTCGGGCGTGGTGCGGCATACCGATGTGTTGTTCACCAACCGGGAGTGCCTGGAGACCTTTTTCGGCATTGAAGGCTCGTACGATAGCGTGCTACGCACCACGATTGAGAAACTTGGCGTGGCTGCCGTGGGCATGCGGCGGGAACGAAATCGGGGCAACGGCCGCATCACACTGGAGGGGCTGGGCATGGGCCGGAGCGGCATCCTGAGCATCAGCCCCAGCCATACCGTGGATGTAGTGGATGCCGGCGGCGCCACGGATGCGTACGCGGCCGGGTTCCTGGCGAACTACCTGAANNGAATTGCTCATCGCCTCGCGGGATGAGATCGATGCGGTGGCCACGACTGTTTCCTGAATTGGGTTCCTGACGATCAGTTGATAACCTGATACCCCTGCGACACCGGATCGACGCGTACCACGCGGCCGGGGGTGTTCACATCGCGGGCGGCGCGATCCATTGCTGTGGTCACGTTCTCCACCAGGTCCGGATGCACCAGCGTCAATACCGTCGGGCCGGCACCGCTCAGCACAGCGCCAACAGCGCCAGCGGTGCGTGCAACTTCCTGCAACGGGGTCAGGTGCGGGAAGAGGGCAGCACGGTACGGCTCGTGCAGGAAGTCGTGCATNNTGCATGCCCGCCGAGATCAGCATGTGATCGTGACGCACCAACCCAACTGCCAATGCCGACACAGCCGCCACATTCGCCGTGGCGTCCTTATGCGGCACGGTGGCCGGCAGGGCCGCGCGGGCAGCATGGGTGGCTCCGGTCATATCCGGGATGAACAGGATGCAGGTGAGGTTGAGATCGCTGGTGTCGCACAGTTTGGTGATCCCGCGCACTGCGGGCACGGCCATCACCGCGCCACCATAGATGGCAGCACCAACGTTATCGCCGTGGCCCTCAATGGCCCAGGCGCGTTCGAACAGGTCGTCGTCCGTTAGTCCCAGGTCGAGCAGGATATTCGCAGCCGCCAGGCCCATGGTGAGGGCAGCAGCCGACGAGCCGAGGCCGCGACTCACCGGGATGCGGGTATCGGCCCGGATACCGCAGGCCGGTAGCGTTTTTCGCACATCGTGGGCAAGCATGCGCATCGCGCTCACGGTGAGGTTCTCCCGGCCATGCAGCAATGGTGCCTCGGTGCCGGAATTCTCGACGGAATCCTCGGTGACGTCCGTATCGATAGTGGCGCTGTTCCAGATATCGAGGGCGATGCCAATGGTATCGAAGCCGGGGCCGAGATTGGCCGANNCGGATCGGTCGATTGGCCCGTGGCCGCGGCAATCCGTCCACATCGTCCATGTGGTATTTGATGATGTTATCCGTATCTTTCAGCACATTGCCGGTAAGCACCCCCACAACTGTGGCATCGGCGGCGATGTCGCCTGCCGCAACCAGTTTGCGGATGCCAGCGAGTGACGTTGCCGAAGCCGGCTCGCAGCCGATGCCGACGGCATCGATGGTTGCCTTGGCATCGAGCAGTTCCTCATCGGTCACCATGGTGACGATGCCGCCCGTGTTCTGGATAGTGCGGCGGGCACGATCGACTGAGGCCGGTGCGCCGATATTGATGGCGCTGGCGATGGTGTTGGGCACCATCGGCTCGTAGTGATCGAAGCCGGATTCGAAGTAGCGATAAAACGGCGATGCGCCTTCGGC
>DJVD01000064.1:0-10496 GCA_002440805.1 Chloroflexi bacterium UBA6265 | reverse complement strand
GTATTGCCGAGGTTGCCACCCGGCAGGGCGATCACATCGGGCACCTGCCAGCCGAGTTCCTCGAGGATCTCCAGCACGATGGTCTTTTGCCCTTCGGGACGGAAGGGATTCACCGAGTTGGCGAGGTAGACATCGAACTCGTCGGTCACTTCGCGCAGCAAACGCAGGGCATCATCGAAATCGCCCTGCACCTGCACCACGGTGGCGCCGAACGCGAGGGTCTGGCTGAGCTTGCTCATGCTGATCTTGCCATCGGGGATCAGCACCAATGCCGGAATGCCGGCTGTGGCGCCATACGAAGCCAGTGAAGCACTGGTGTTGCCGGTACTGGCACAGGCGATGGCCCGCGCACCCACCGATTTGGCGTGGCTAACGGCCACGGTCATGCCGCGGTCCTTGAAGCTGCCGGTGGGATTGTGGCCTTCGTGCTTCACCCCCATGCGACCGTGCTGCAGGCCGGCGTAGTCAGACAACGCGTCGTGCCAGTACAGCGGCGTGTTGCCTTCGCGGCGGCTGACGATATCCTCATCCGCGATTGCCGGCAGGAGTTGGCGATAGCGCCACACACCCGAGGTGTGCCCCAACGAATAGCGGGGGGCATCGAAATCTGCCGGGGTCAGCTTCTGGTCAAGATCGATAACGGCATCGAGCAGGCCACCACACAGCGGACAGGCGGAGATAGCCGAGGTGCCGGCCAAGAGGTGGCCACACGTTGCACACTGAACGGGAAGCTGAAGCGAATCGGTCATGAGTGGGTGTTTGTCCTTGCGCATGATGCAGAAAAGCACACTCCGCGACCACCGTCAGGGGCATCGCGGAGTCTTGCACAAGAATAACAGGGGAGTTACGCCTGGTCGTCGGACGGCACCAGCAAACCGAGCGCGATGTAGACAGCGGCCACCGCCACCGTGCTCACGCCCGGGGCGGCGACAGCCGCAACCAGGGTGATCGCGCGTACCAGCATCGGGTTCCAGTTGAAGTGGCGGGCCAGGCCGCCGCAGATGCCAAACAGCCAGGAATCGGAGTTCGAGCGATAGAAGCGACGGCCGTCAAGGGTGATGTTGAGTTTCATACGTGTTCCTCTCTTCCCCGCAGGGTTAGCGATACCGGGCGACTTCATCGTCCCACGGCAGAATCAGCGCCATCAGGATGTAGGCTCCGACCACGGCGATCAGCGAAACGCCGGGGATAATCACCGCTGCGGTGAGGAAGAGGAGTCGAATCCAGAACGCATTAATTCCAAGTTGATCGGCGATGCCGGCACACACACCGGAGAGCATGCGATTGCGACGTGATCGTGTCATTGGTGTTTTCCTTTCCCGGTTGGACCGGAATCCTGTGGCCCAATCAGCTCAGGTCATTGCTGCAATAGTAGGCAACGAAGGATGCATGCAGGGTAGGGATAACCGGAATTCCCGCTGTATGCGTTTCCCGACCATCCTCCAATTGCTGTTAATCATTTCAAACTTTCTTGTCATTTCGGTCACATTTTCGCCGCATAGTTGAGTGGAGGGGCAACTCGGGGGAGGGGCCCGGAATCCTACAATCAATGAGGGGGGATCGTGTGGCTGACAATTATCTCAGTCCTCAGGAAACACCGATGCGCATCGATCTTCACCTGCACTCTGTAGCTTCCGGGAACTCGACCAACTGGTGGGTGAAAAGTCTCGGATTCGGATTTGAAACGCGAGAGTCCTACACCGAACCGCACAAGGCATACGAACTGGCAACCAGCGCCGGCATGGACTTCGTGACACTTACCGATCATGAAACCATTGCCGGCGCTTCCACGCTCACGCACCACCACAACTTCGTGGTGGGTGAGGAAGTGGGCACGCAATTCCCGGAGGATGGCGGCAAGGCCGATATCCTCGTGTATGGCCTCACCCCCGCCGATCACACCGAGCTGCAGTCCCGCCGGGCAAACATTTACGATGTGGTGGCTTACCTGCGTGAGGCCAACCTGGTGCACGTTCTGGCGCACCCGCTGTTCGAGGTGGGAGCGCCACTCACGCGTGAAGCCGTAGAGAAGCGCATGGCGCTCTTCCCGCTGTGGGAGTTTATCAACGGTTCACGTCCTTCCCAGCAGAACAGGCTGGCCCAGCGCATAGCCGAGCAAGTGACGGGGAGCGATCTCCGCTCCATTGCTGCCCGGCATGGCTTGCCGATGCCCACTCACACCCGCATTGCCGGCACGGCCGGATCCGATGACCACGGCGGTGTGTACCCCGGCAGCACCTGGACCGAGCTGCCGCACTGCACCTCGCCTCAGGATGTGCTGGAAGCGATGCGCGCCCAGCAGGTGCGCCCCGGCGGCACGCACGGTTCGGTGCAAAAAATGAGTAGCACCGCCATGCGCATCATCGCCAACGCCGCCCAGGAAGGCCTGCACGATGCCAAGAGCCAGCCTGAGGAGGATGCGGCCCTGCCGATCCAACGGCTGATGCCGGGCCAGAAGAAGGAAGTGAAAAAGGTGCTGGAGTACCTGCCCTTCCTCAATGCGCTAGATGGCGATCAAATCCGCAGCCTGCTGGTGGGCCGGTATGAAAGCCAATTGCGCATGGGCCTGGGCGAAGCCAGCGCTGGCATGCCGGCGCTCACCATCCTTAGCTCGCTCGGTAGCCTGGTGGATGCCCACCTGCCGATTACCCCGTACATCGGCGTGCACAGCTACTTCGGCCGTGAGCGTTCAAAAACCCGCCACATCCAGCCCCGGTTGCTTGATGCCCCGGCCGATCCCATTCACGTGGGCGCGTTTGTGGACGATCTCCAGGCCGTGCACGGCGTGTCCACCATGTATCGCCAGCTGAACAAGGTGCATCCGCAGGACAACGGCGATCGGATCACGCTGGTGCAGTGCAGCACTATGTCGGCTGAGCATGTGGTCAGCCTGCGTGCGATCACGAGCATGTCGCTGCCCTTTTACCAGGGCCGCTCGCTGGGTGTGCCCAGCCTGCTGGATGTGATGGACCACATTGCCGAGCAGGATTACGACCTGCTCCACATCGCTACCCCCGGTCCATTGGGCATTGCCGCATTGGTGTGTGGCCTCACTCTTGGCATTCCGGTGGTGGGCGCCTACCACACCGAGTTCGGAAGTTACGCCCGCATCCTCTCCGGCGACTCGATCGTCGCCGAGATTGTCGAGGGCGTAGTGCGCCAGTTCTATGAGCGCTGCAATGTGGTAATGGTGCCCAGCCGCAGCACCGCCGATTCGCTGGTGGAGCGTGGGTATCGCCTCAAGCACGTGGATGTGCTGCCGAACGGTGTCGATACCGCCCTATTCTCGCCGCAGAAACGGAGCGAGGTGCTGCACGCCGAGCTAGGCGGTGGTAAGAAGCTGCTGCTCTATGTGGGTCGTGTTTCGGGCGAAAAGGGACTCGATGAGTTCGCGCGGGCATACGCGGCTGCCGACCGCGACGATGTGCACCTGGTAGTGGTGGGCGACGGTCCCTACCGCGAGGAGATGGAGACCCTGCTGGGAGATCGCGCGACCTTCACTGGCTTCCTTGCCGGTGACGAACTTGCGCGCATCTACGCCAGTTGCGATGTATTCGTCTTCCCCAGCACCACCGATACGCTCGGTCGGGTCGTCACCGAGGCCCAGGCCAGTGGCGTCCCGGCGGTTGTATTTGGTATCGGTGGCCCGCGTGAGGCCATGCGGGGCGGTGAAACCGGGTTTGTGATTGAGCCCGGCGATATGCACATGTTCATGGAACGCGCCCTCTGGCTGGCCGACCAACCCACCGTGCGCGCCAGGATGGGTGCCGCGGCGGCTTCCTACGTCAGCGCCATGGATTGGGACAAGGTTTACGAGCAACTGATGGACAAGTTCCGGAGGGTGATCGAAGACGAGGTGGCCAACATCGCCCTCACAGTTGCTACGTAATGCGTGTTGCTGCCGTGCCGGCGTACCGGAACCGGGCCGTCAATCCCTACACCTCGCTGCTGTATGGTGCGGTGGAGAACGCGGGGATCTCCGTGAAGGAGTTTGGGGCGGCAACCTTACTTGGTTTCGCCCCGGATGTGGTTCAGATTCATTGGCCGGAGTGGTTGTTTAGCGCCCCAACGCTGGCCCGGGCCCGGATGCAGGCGCGGGCGTTCAAGATGACCATTACCATGCTCCGCGCTCGAGGCAGCCGAATTGTGTGGACGGCGCATAACCTCGATGGTCACGCCGGACACCAGCCGCTTCTGGAGCGGCGGATGTGGAACTGGTTCACCACCCACATCGATGGCTGGATCGCGCTTTCGCAATCGGCGGTGGATCCCGTGCTTCAGCGCTATCCGTGGCTGGCATCCGTGCCACACACGGTGGTAGAACACGGCCACTACCGGGGTGTGTACCCAAATGCCATCTCGCGAGACGCCGCCCGCGACCATCTTGGGATTCCGCGGGACGCCCGCGTGCTTGGATTCATCGGCAATATCCTGCCCTACAAGCAAGTGCCGCTACTGGCGGAGTGCTTTGCCCAGCTCGCGGGCGACGACCTGCGGCTGGTGATTGCCGGCAATGCCCATAGCGACCAACACGACGTGATTTCGGCCGTTGGCGATCCGCGCATCATCTACCATCGTGGCTTCGTCGCCGATGCCCACCTGCAACACTACCATCGTGCCGCCGACAGGATCGTGCTGCCCTATCGCGAGATCCAGAACTCGGGCAGCGCCATCCTTTCGCTATCGTTCGATGTGCCGGTGCTGGTGCCGAACCTGGGGGCGATGGCCGAGTTGGCCGATATTGCTGGCCACGATTGGGTGCGCACCTACGATGGCCCGCTCACTCCGGGGTTGCTGGCCGATGTGTTGGCGCATTCCCCTGTCGCGAACCGTCCGGATATCTCGCAGCTTGATTGGCCGGGGCTGGGGCAGCGCACAGCCAGCTTCTTCCGCGAGGTGATGGCATACCCGCCGCAGCGAAAACGGGAACGGCGCCGGGATCATGCCCGACGCCGTACATCCTAGCTGGCCGGTGTCCCCGGTGTGCTGGCAGGGGTGGCTGGCGGTGGTGGCACAAATATGGCCCGCACCACGGTGCGGCTGAGGTATTCGCCATTGACGTAATCGAACTCGCCGCCGCAGGTGAACATCGTCAGGCTGGGGGCATCGGTATAGCCCACCACTTCCTGCAATTTGCCGCCGGTGGTGAGTTCCTCCAGCGTGAAGGTTTGCACCCAGTTCACGGCGTAGGTGTAGGTGCGATTGTTCTCGCCGGTAAGCACCACCTGGTCGCCTTCCACCAGGTTGCGCACATTGAAGAAAACCGATGGGCCGACATTCCAGAAATCGACATGGCCGGCCAGCACCACATTGCCCTGTTCACCCAGGGTGGCGGTTTGCCGGTACCAGGCCACAACCCACGGACCGCTGGGATTCTGCATCACGCCATTCACGATATCCAGTTGCTCGATATCGGCGTTAATGCCGGCCTTGTCCACCACGATATTGGCGGGGGCCGTGGGATTGGCGGCGCGTGGCAGCGGCGAACTCTCGCCCAACGGACCGGGGCGGAACCCGCCCGCGCTGGGGGTATCACCGGTGGTGGTCGATTCAATCGGCACCTGCGCGGGAGTCGAATCGGGTGTCGCGATCTCCTGGGCGTGCACGGTGCGGCCCAGCCCGGCGACGGCAGCCGCAGCGAGCAGGGATCGACGGGTGAAGGCAGTTCGCAATGGGTTCATGCTTGCTCCTGTCAACATCTGTTGGCGGGCTAAACGCTACACTAATAAGACGTTCGGCGCGGCCAAATGGTGTCACGTAGATCGTGGGGCCGGGAAGAAAGTGATGCACACAACACCATGACTGATCCCATCATGCCAGAAATCGATCGCGCCCGTGCACTTCTTAATGATATTGGCTGGGACAACGTCAAGATTGAAACGGTCACCGGCGGATCGGTGAATCGCACCTTCCATCTCACCCGCGGCAAGGAATCGTGGTACCTGCGCATTGGCCCCACCGATGCCGAGGCGAGTGATGCCCCCACCTGGTTTACCAGCCACGGATTGCGTCACGAACAGCGGGCCATTGCCCACTGGGCCAACCATCAACGCTACTTCCCCGAAACCGTGCATACCGATTTCACCCGCAGCCAGATCGGCTCAGACTGGGTGATCCAGAAAGCGATTCCCGGCCTGCCATGGAACGCGCTGCGCGCCCGGCTGAATTCGACGCAGACGGCATCCCTCTGGCGCCAGCTTGGTACCCTCGCGGCGGAATTGCACGCCTACATCGGTCCTGAATTTGGCCCGATGGAACCCGGCCACGGGTTTTCGCGCTGGAGCGAGCTTATCCGCTGGGATGTTACGGGCCTGCTGACCGATGCCCGCCGCTACAACCTGCCGCTGGAACCGTTTACCTACCTGTGCAATTTGGTGGACCTGAGGGTTCATGAGTTGGATGAGATCACGAAGCCTCGCCTGATCCACAGCGATCTCGGTATGCGGCATGTGCTGGTGGAGTTCGGAACCGATGGCGAGCCGATGATTACGGGCCTGATCGACCTGGAGTTCGCCCGCTTTGCCGATGCGTATTCCGAGAGCATTTTCGTGGCGAAGGCGCTGGAGAGCCAGCACGATCCGATGTTCGATCACTTCCTTGAGGCGTATGGTGCCGTGCGCCCGGATCGCAGTGGCCGGATGCGCAGCCTCATTTACCAGTTGATCGCGCTCGCCTGGTGGGTCACCGATGCCATGCGGCGGCAACGCAAGACCGAGGCGAACGAGATGCTGGACAAAATGCGCAGCCGCATCGATGAGGACAAGCACATCTGGTAGGCACTAGCGATTCGATTATTCAGGGACGTACACGTACTCGATCTCGCCTTCCGGTGGCAGGGTGGCGGGGTCAATCGCATCCAGCGGGATCCAGCCAGTGACGTCGCCGATGGTCACCTCCACCCACATCTGACCGTCGCGCTCTTCACGCGCCCCAACGGTGTCGACAACATCACCGACTTTGGCCGCACCGCGGTCTGCGTCGCTAGAAGATGGCCCGCCCCGCAGCGTTACATCTGATACCAGGATGGCGTCCTCCAGGTTGCCGATGGCATAGACATTCCGATCCCAGCTGCCCACGAATATGACGCCGCCGACCACAGCGGGCGATGAAAAGACAAAATCGCCAGTGACGAAGCGCCACTGTTCTGTGCCGGTCGCAGCATCGATGGCATAGACACATCCATCATAACTGCCCACGAAAATCGAACCGTCGACCACGGCAGGGGATGAAAAGACCGTAGCGCCAGTGGAGAAGCGCCGCTGTTCTGTGCCCGTTGCGGCATCGATGGCATAGACGTTCCCATCTGCGCTGCCCACAATTACGGAGCCTTCGACCACGGCAGGAGATGACGAGACCAAATCGCCAGTACGGAAGCGCCACCGTTCTGTGCCGGTCGCAGCATCGATTGCATAGACATTCCCATCATTGCTGCCCACGAAAATGGAGCCATCGACCACGGCGGGAGATGAAGAGACCGCATCGTCAGTGACGAAGCGCCACTGTTCCGTGCCGGACGCGGAATCGATGGCATAGACACTCCAATCTTCACTACCCACGAATACGGAGCCATCGGCCACTACGGGCGAAGAACCCACCGCTTCGTCAGTGGCGAAGCGCCACTGTTCTGTGCCGGTCGCGGCATCAATAGCATAGACATTCCTGTCTTCGAACCAACTACCCACGAATACGGAGCCATCGGCCACGGCGGGCGATGACACTACCTTATCGCCAGTGGCGAAGCGCCACTGTTCCTTGCCGGTCGCAGCATCAATTGCATAGACATTCCCATCATTGCTGCCCACGAAAACTGAGCCATCGACCACGGCGGGCGATGAAAAGACAGAATCGACAGTGGGGAAGCGCCATTGTTCCGTGCCGGTCGCGGCATCGATGGCATAGACATTTCCATCATCGCTGCCAACGAATACGGAGCCGTCGACCACGGCGGGCGATGATTCCACCTTACCGCCAGTGGCGAAGCGCCATTTCACCACAATCGGTTTGTCCAGGCTGGGGCCGGGGCCGGGCATCTCGCCGGCGCGGACGGCGTTGTCGCGGAGCATCGGCACGCTGCCACCCTGTTCCTGTGCCGCCATCGCTGGCTGAGGTGCCGCGCCTCCCAATGCTGGTAATGCCAGTCCGGCGGCGACCAGTTTGAATGCTTCACGACGAGAAATCATCACGCTCTCCCTCCGCGTATTTCGTTGTGGCCCCTATGTGCAGCATATCTGAGGGGTGGGCGTTATGTCATAAGTCTGAAGGGCATGTTGTGCATAACGATCTGTGAAATATGTGATCCGCATTGGAGCAGTGGATTGGCGAGTTAACGGAAAACCCGCACCATCGATCTGTGGATCGAGGTGCGGATCTACAATGTCCGGTGTCGCCCACAAGGGGCGACGCTACGGTTTGCTAGACGTTACGAGTGGTGCCGTCGTCCTCGAAGCCTGGTGTTTGCTCCAGGTCAGGTCGCGGACGGGGGAACTCGCGTTCCACGGCCGGGCCCTCGTCGTCCATCGAGGCCTCATCAGCCGTCAGGCCGGTGTCCTCGATCTTGATCAGCTTGCTGGCCGGACCTTCCGGCGAGCTGTCGCCGTTGGACTTGTTGGCCATCCAGGCGCCGAACATATCGATCGGGATCGGGAAGGCAATGGTGGTGTTCTTCTCGGCACCGATCTCGGTGAGCGTTTGCAGGTAGCGCAGCTGAATCGTGACCGGGTTGCGGTTGATGATATCGGCAGCCTTACCGAGCTGTTCGGATGCCTGGTACTCACCTTCGGCGTGAATGATCTTGGCGCGTTTTTCACGCTCGGCCTCGGCCTGGCGGGCCATGGCGCGTTGCATGCTCTGCGGCAGCTCCACGTCCTTCACTTCCACCACGGAAACCTTCACGCCCCACGGCTCGGTTTGGTCATCGATGATCTGCTGCAGTTCCTGGTTGATCTTCTCACGCTGGCTGAGCAAATCGTCCAGCGAACTCTGGCCCAGCACACTGCGCAGGGTTGTCTGCGCGATCTGCGAGGTGGCGCGGATGTAATCGGCCACATTGACCACAGCGGCATTCGGATCGAGCACGCGGAAGTAGGCCACGGCGTTCACACGCACGGTGACGTTATCGCGGGTGATCACTTCCTGCGCCGGGATATCCATGGTGACGGTGCGCAAATCGATTTTCTGCATCCGCTCGATGAACGGGATCAGCAGGATAAGTCCGGGGCCGCGCGCGCCGACCAAACGGCCGAGGCGGAAAACGACGCCGCGTTCGTATTCCTGCACAATTTTAACCGCGCTGATCAGCACCAGCAGCAGGAAGACGACGACGACGCCGACGAGAATCCATTCCATCAAATAATTCCTTTCGTGGCAACGCCACAATGCGTTGCGACCCAATACCTCAAAATGGTACGCGGTTTTCGGTTATGACACCGGGAACAACGCCTCCCGTCGCGGTGCGGCGGCAATGCTGTTCACCTCGGCATCGTTGGTGAGGGCCACAGTCAGGCGCAAGCCGTGCACCTCCACAATGCGAACCGTCGACCCGGCGGGTGCCTTTTCGCCTTCATCCTCGAGGATCGCCTGCCAGAGTTCGCCATCGAAATAGACCATGCCTTCCGGCGCCAACCCGGTGCGAACGGTGGCGAGTTGGCCGATCATCGATTTCTTGCCGGTGCGTGGGGCACTGCGCTGCATCTTCAGCACCAACGTGCCGATCACGATCGCGCTGGCGAGCACCAGGCCCGCGCTCACCCAGATCACTGGCCGGGAAACGCCCTGGTAGCCGGGCACCGTTTCGTCGATCAGCATGTAGCTGCCGAACAGGAACGCCAGCATGCCGCCGATGAGCAGGAGCCCGAACGAGGAGACGAAGAGGTCGATAAAGAACAGCCCAAAGGCCAGCGCGATCAGCGCCACCCCGGTCCAGTTCACCGGCAGGGTGCCGAGCGCGTAGAAGCCGAGGATGAAACAGACCACGCCGATAATGCCGGGCACGAGGCTGCCGGGGTTACTGAGTTCCAGGAAGATGCCGAGGCTGCCGAAACTGAGCAGCAGATAGGCGATGGTGGGATCGGAAATCAGTTGCAGGAAGCGCTCGAAGCCGTTCATACCGATGGTATCGAGACTGGCACCGGCGGTTTCCAGCGTCACCTCGGTGCCGTTATCGAGGGTGATCGTGGTGCCATCCACCTCGTTGAGCAGGGTGGGGATATCGGTGGCGATCAGGTTGATCACGCCCAGGTCCAGCGCCTGGGTGGCGGTGATGTTCTCGGCATCCTCAACGGCGGCAATGGCCCAATCGACATTGCGCTCGCGCAACTCGGCGAGATTGCGAATACGCGAGACGGCATCGTTCGTCACCTTCTTGCGCATGGTTTCGTCCATGGTGGAGCCATCGCCGGCCACCGGGCTGGCCGAGCCGATATTGGTGCCGGGGGCCATCGCGGCCAGGTGGGCGGCGTAGGTGATGTACACGCCGGCGCTGGCGGCGCGGGCATTGC
>DJVD01000234.1:1149-9033 GCA_002440805.1 Chloroflexi bacterium UBA6265 | reverse complement strand
TGCTCTTAATCACCTCGATCCCGCGCACGCTCTCATTCAGGTTGGCGTTTACTGCCCCAAAACTGGCGCGCATGGCATCGGAGACCGGGCTGAGCCGCTTCATATAGTAGGCAAGCGCGATAAAGAACAGCACGGCGAAGATGACAGGAATGATCAGGAGCTCGGCGTCAATCCGGCCCATGAACCACAGCGGCACAACCAGCGCAATCATCGAACTGAGGATGAGATCGGCCCCCGGCGAGATCATGTAGTTCATCTGCCGGATATCGTTGGTGGCGCGGGCCATGATATCGCCGACCTTCTGGCGATTATGGAAGGTCTGGCTTTTGCCCAGCAGGCTGATGAACATCTCCTCGCGGGCGTTACGCTGCAGGCTGTTTGCCATGACCTCGATGCACACGCGGGCAATGAAATCGACCGTACCACGCACCAGCACAATCACCACCAGGATGATGGCGATTTCCTGCAGGCGTGAGAGACGATCGAGGCCATCACCTATCACCACATCGAACGCCCGGCCGGTGTAGCCCGGGATCATGGCGTTGAAGAACTCCGTGAGGAACGCCGTGACGAGGAACAGGCCGACCCATCCCTTGAGGTGGAGCAAATGGGAAATAATCCATTTCCCCGGCGTCCTGCGATCGAAAACCTGCGCCTCGGCGACGGAAAACTCGGAGCTGCCAGTGGGGATGGGGATGGTTTGTGTGGCCAATGGTCACTCCGTTGTTCGCAACGGGTTCGGATGGTGCCGAACCGCACGTTATTCTACGGTAGTTCGCACAAATGATCTACCGAAGTGGACGCGCACATATCCACCCTATCCCGGTTGATTCGTATCCACGATCAGTCCATCCCATCCGAAGGTGATCGGCAGTCCATCAGCCCGGTATTTGGCCGAGAGGACCAGGCCATCGTCATAGGTAACGCCATCCGGCTCATCCAGGTGTATGAGCACCGCGTGGCGAGGTGCCAGTTCACGAATGCACTCCAGCGTGCGTTCGAAGCGCATTTCCGACTGCAGCACTGGCTCGTCGGCCGGGATGTTGCGTGCGCCGGTAAGCGGATGGAACTCGCAGACGCCACTCGGCAAGACTGCAAGGTCGAGACCCTTAAGGGCTTCATCCGGTTGCCAACCGACCAGCTCATCCATGGCGATCCAGATACGCGTGCTGTCCCGTTCAATCAGGTAGGCAAACACATACTCCTCAGCCAATGGCAGGGGCGTGATGGTGAACCCATCGATCACCACCGATGTGCCGGGAGCGATGACGTGCAACTTCACGATACCCAGCGATTCCATGTAGTCCAGGTGGGACCACGTTCCCAGGTACTTCTTCATGTCCTGCCGCACTCGCTCCGGCACGTAGACATCGGTACACCTGCTTTCGCCCCCACGCAGGTTCCAATTCATTTGCTCAAACACGCGCCTGCCCATCACGTGATCGGGATGCCAGTGGGAGTAAAAGCACGCGCGAACTGTGTCGATTTCGGCACGATTGAGCGATTCTGCGACATCTTCCGGGGTGTCGAAAAGGATGTTCGCATCGTGGAAAAACACCGCCGGTCCACGCCGCTGCCAGGGCACGCCGCGCTCGCGAGCTTCGTCGTTATAGCGATTGTGATAACCCGGCCGAGGGACGGCAACAGCACCGCCACTGCCCAAAATTTCGACCCTCATCCCGTACTCCTGCGTTCGTACGCTCCTATAGAATCTTCTCCATCTATTGTGCATCATCAATTGACCCAGACCGATGCTTTCACCGGCGATATTGCCCTGCCTTGAAGGGGCAAATGTGGTAGTCTAGGGCGTGGCCTGAAAGGGTCTACGGCAATGCCTGTAAGGATGGAACGCACAGTCTTGACACTGCGTCACTCCTCTGTCACGATAGCCGTAGCGCACATCCAACCGATGCGCCCACAGGCGCCGGTTATGAGATGGATAACCAGGTGTCATCTTCGGACGGGAATCCGAGGATTCGCAGTTTCGCAAACACTCAATCGCTGGCTGGGCGAGTTTGCGCAAACCATTCATGTGGAGGGGAACCCACAATGACCGAAAACGAACGTCGTGCACAGGACACGCTCGACAAGAACGACCTCATTCGCCGCGCAGCCCTGGCTGGTGGCATGATCGCTTCTTTCCTTACTGCTCTCCTGGTGTTCACGCCGTAAAGGTGGTTCGCGCACGATTGCCCACGTCACCCCGGTCCCTAACCTGAATCATTTACTCCTGCCACGATATCGTGGCGGGAGTTTTTGTTTGCCCACGGTATACTTCGCTAAACATTTTCGCCACCCATACCAAAGGATAGTGCCTCATGGATTCGGCAGAGTATCGGGTTTCCCCATCAACGGCGGTGAAATTAAGCGCATGGAATCCAGATGATGTCGGCGACATCCCCAGCAAGGAAGTGGCCAAGGCTATCCTGAAGGAGAACCGCAAACGCATCATCGAGTTGCAGGAACAACTCTACGCCGAGGGGAAATCCAGCCTGCTGGTGGTTTTCCAGGCGATGGACACGGGGGGCAAGGACGGCTGTATCGAGAACGTGTTCAAGGGCGTTAACCCGGCTGGCTGCCGGGTCCACAGCTTTAAGGTGCCCAACGACAAGGAGCTAAAGCACGATTTCCTGTGGCGGTATCACCAGAATACGCCTGCCGCCGGATTCATTGAGGTGTTCAATCGCAGCCACTATGAGGATGTGCTGGTGGTGCGGGTAAAGGAACTGGTGCCGAAGGATGTGTGGAGCAAACGCTACGACCACATCAAGGCGTTCGAGGAAATCCTTGAAGCACGGGGCACGAAGATCATCAAGTTCTATTTGCATATCAGCAAGGACGAACAGAAGGCGCGCCTGGAATCGCGACTGGAGGATCCTGCCAAGCACTGGAAGTATTCCAGCGCCGACCTGAAGGAACGGGCGCGGTGGGACACGTACCAGGAGGCGTTCGAGGCTGCACTCTCCAAAACCAGCACAAAGTCTGCCCCATGGTATGTGGTGCCAGCGAACAAGAAATGGTTCCGCGATGTGGTAGTGAGCACCGTGGTGAAGGAGGCGCTGGAATCGCTCAATCCCGCGTTCCCTGCTCCGGAAGAGGATCTCACCGGAGTAACCATTCCGGAATGAGCATCTTCCTTCCGCGTGCTAGGGAGCAAACGGGAGGAAGAGCATCAACGTATGGACTGTCTTGTTCAGCCCCAGAGCACCGGAGTCGGTGTGTAGCCACACCTGGTGAATGGTCAGGGAATAGCCATGCATGGGCGGGGCAGTCACGATTTGGGGGGATTCACCAAGCGTGGCTCCCACAGCGACATCCCAGCTGAAGATGCCAGTGTAAAGCCAGGCAGGGATACCGAAGCCGGCACCCGCGGCTATGACCTGCTGCACATAGGCCGGTGGCGTGCCCGCCATCATGAGGCGCAGCGTCCAGCCCGATGCTTCGGCGCGATGATCCTGGACAGCAATCAGGCTGTGCATGTGCACCTCGCCCTGGGTGGGATCAGGGAGCCAGATGATGAAGGCGGACAACGTTCCCGGCATCGGTATGGACGCTGGTGCGGGAAGTTGCGGCGGTGCGGGCGCACCGGCCGAGGAGCTTTCTACAACCACCGGAGTGGGTGTAATCGAGCCCGGTGGAACGATCTGAACGGTAATGGTGCCGCTGCCGGTCTCGTCCGCCGTGGCCCGGACAATGGGCCAGAGCATGGCAACAACCAGGGCCATAAGCACCAGCAGTGATGGAGTGATTCGCCACTGGCGCATGATGGCCCCTTCTTGTCCCGCTAGGGGATGGTGATCGTATCCGGGAGCAGCTGGTCAACCACCACCGTTGTGGCATTGGTCTGCGCAGTCATCGATTCAATCGAGATTGAGAATGTCCACTCGCCGCTTGAGAACCCTTCTGCAGGGATATACCGCTGGCTAATCTGCGTGTCGCCATTGGCAAGGTTCATGTTGGTGCCGAGGGCGAAATCCTCCACCAACTCGCCGTCGCTATACACATGCAGCATCACGTTGGCATTGCTGATGGCGTCGCCGGTATTAGCTATGGTGAGATCGACATTGGCGTAGACAGGATCATTTGCGTCGGGCATCGGCACCACTGCGGCCTGGCTGATCTGCACCGGCGCTTCTTCCGGGATATCGCCCGAGAAAAGAATCTGCTGCGGTCCAACGGTTGCGGTTACTCCGGATGCCTCATCAACCAGCTCCAGTGAAAGTTCGTATTCCTGGCCTGCCAACGAATTATCCAACGGAATCGCCAGCACTGTATCCATACGGGCGTAGACCGAACCCATCGCAACATCGGCGCTGAACACTTCATCCCCGTCAGCGTTGGTGAGTGTGACCGTGCCCATGGGCTTCACCAGCACATCGCCGGTATTCACCACGGGAACTTCCAGCCGACTCCCGCCCGTGGAGGTGAGGATCTGCGGTTCTCCCAGTTCATACGAGGTGGTGGTTTCGCCTTCGACAATAATGAAGACGGCCACGGCCTTGCGAATGATCTGGTTGAACATCGTGCTGCCTTCGATCGCGATCGGCTCGGCCGTTTGCAGCGAGATCCCGGCAATGTATTGGCCGGGCTCGGCATCCTCCGGAACCGTCACCGTGAACGAGCGCTCAATGCCTTGGCCAGGCTCAAAGGTGAACGTCTCGGCTGGCCAATCGATCCAGGTCGTAGGGCCGGTGCGTTCTTCTTCCTCTTCCTTGACCCCGAAGCCGCCGTTCACCAGCACCACTGCATCGGAGCTAAACGTGCGCAGGTCAATGGGTTCCGTGCCGGCGTTACCGAGCACCGCCACCAGCTCGGTGGTGGTGCCGGGTTTGGCTTCGACGGTGAAATAGCCGCCATCCTGGCCGTCAATGGGCCGGAGGACGAATTGGGGACCGGCATCTGCTGCCGGGGTGGCGGTATCACTGGCGGAAGGAGTCTGGCTGGCCGCTGTGGAGGGAACAAGCGTCCCGATCAGCAGCATGCCTAGCAGCAGCACTGTGAGAATGTGTTTCCGGTGTTGCATTGGTGCAGGATCCCTTCCGCCATTGGATGCGTGCCCTCTTGGGCCGACACCTGCTGCAGGTGCCGACCCATCGGGGATTACGGTGTGTTTCCGCTAATGGTAACAGTAAGGGTGGAGGTGTACTGGCCAACGAGGGTACCGCCCGGGATGTTGAGGTCAACCTGGTAGTCGGCCTGGTAGATGCCGGCACCGGTTCCGGTGGGTGCAGTCAACACCGTCGAGCCCGGCGCGAGCATTACATCCGCTGCGCTCGACGACACTGGAGCGGCTTCACTTGGCAAAGCGGAGGTGGAAATGGTGCGCACGGTTCCCGCAGTCAAACCAAGGTTATCGACGGTGAACAGGACCGGGATGAAATCCGTACCGGAAAGCGTCACTTTCCATCCGTCGGCGGTGCCGCGATAGTCCGCCGCATCGATCTTGAGCAGCCCGGGAGATGTCGGCTGATCAGTCAGGCTGTACTGGTAGTCACCGAGATCCGTGAGTTGAGAAATTGCAACTGTGAGTACATTGCCGTTGTTTGCAATCGGAATGACTTCGACCGCGACATCGCCAGTAGCAGCGAAGGCGCTACCAACAAGGCCGACCGAGAGAGTAAGGGCGAGGGCGCCGGTGGTGATTTTCTTGAACAGGTTCATGTGTGTCTCCTTTCCCCTTGAAGGGGTCCTTAGTAAAAATCTCAACCCGCAAAAGCTACGGGCCACTATTGATCGCGACTGTGAGGGTGCTGTTGTAGGTACCGATAAGGGTGCCTCCAGGAATGGTGAGGGTGCCAACAGATGTCACTGTGTACTGGCCCATACCGTTGAGAGTGGTGGCAGAGACTACCTTCTGCGCTGTACCGCTCACGGGCGCAAGGCCAATCGTGGTGAGACCTGCGGTTACCGCCTGTCCAGCATCTCGCACAGGTGTCCCTGCTGCGAGCGCCAGGTTGCTTATAGGAAAGGACGTGTTCGCATCGCGTGAGAACGGCCCACCCAGAAGGGTGACGTTCCAGCCTGCGCCGGAGCCGGTGTTGTCCTGCACCCCGATGACGATATTCCCGGTAACTGGTTGTGCACTAAACGAATAGGGATGCGTGCCGAAACTGGCGCTTTGGACGGACACCACCAATGCGCCGGTGGACGTAATTGTCACGGTAGCTGTGTTGGAGAGCTGAGCCGCAGCACTTGCCACCATTGTGAAGGCCAATATTGACGCGAGCAGGGTAATCACGATTTTCCGCATTGATTGTCCTCCTGGAATAGAGACGAATATCCGGTTTTTCTACTTCCTGTGGTGCCACGCTAGAGTAGCTGCACCTCCATACCAACTCCCCCTTCTATTCACCGTGGCCCAGTGCCGTTCGAAACGTTAATTGTCATGTAATCGGACTCCTCTATGGCCCGGAGGCCGCTGTAATCGTTACGGTCGACGTGTAGGTTCCAACGACGGTGTTGGCGGGAATACTGAGATTCAGATTCAGCGTTTGTGAAAAGGTGCCAATGCCGTTGTTGGGACTCGCCGCCAAGACTTTTCGCGGTGTATCCAGCGTTCCCACAGTCACCGGCGTGCTCAGGCCCGTTGCATTTGGTAATGACGCGCCGGTCAGGGAGAAGTTTGATGATGGGAAATCGGTTCCGTACCCTGTGCCGCTATAAACGAACGGAGATGCGGCGACATTGATATTCCAGCCCGCGCAGCCAGTGGCCTGAACAGAATATGTCAGTGAACCGGAGGTGACCGGATAGCTCGACATGGAATACACGCGGGACCAGGAAAGGCTGCTTCCTGTGATGGCTGCGGATACATTTGTGGTTGCGAACCGCGCTATGGATACCGTTGTTGACGGACCAGCGAGAGCCTGCGTCCGAAAAGTAAGATTTGTTGATACGGTAACCTGCTGCGCGCTCGTCGAGGCGTTACAGGTTGAAGAGAGAGCGAACGAGAACAGGAATGGAACTCCCTGCGTCACCGAACCCGTGGCCGGGCTTGGCGTGGACACAGACCAACCGGTAGGAGGAACCAGTGCAGGGACGGTGACCGCGACCGTTGCGGCAGGAGCGATATTGATTGCATTGAGCGAGCACGAGATGGTCTGCTGCCCTGGCACTGAAACCGTCGACGACGCGGGCGTGCAGGACAGTGAGAAGTCGGTCGTTGCCACTGCGCGGGAGGCGCTGAGCGTTGAGGTGGATTCGACGACCTTACCACTGGGATCCTTGATCTGAANNCTGAATCGTGACTACACCCTCTGCTCCCGGCAACACATCTACCGAAGGCCGAATGAAGACGTACACCTGACCGACTGAACCGCTGGCGGACGAATCTCCCAGAGCGGTGTCGGCCCAGTTGGTAGGCAACGGCGCCGAAGTACTGTCTGAGAACTGGTAGGCCCACTGCCAACCTGAGGTAGGAGAAGACACGCTGATCCGGATGGGCGGTTTAGTTGTGGTGCAGCGGAATGTAACGTATTGACCGGGCATAACTACATCTGTTGAACCAACTTGAAAGCAGGTTCCCCCAGAGACAGAGTCCGTAAACGTCGTCCGTGCTTCAGCGCACTCACCGGTTGCGACAACGCTGTAATCCGCGACAAACCAGGGGGCAATATTGAAGCTGTAGGAGAAGCTGCCAGTGGAGTCTGCAGTGACGGTGGTGGCATGGTTCCATTCGCCCATCTCGGCGTCGGCAATGCCATCGTCTTCGATCAGGAGTTCCACCACCTGGCCCGGAACCCAGCTGCCGCTGGACAGTGTGACCAGCCCACCAGGCGGGTAATCTTCCAGGTCGCTCGTTATCCAGGGAGATACGGCCTGTGCGTCCTGGCAGGATACCGTGGCGACCTCTACGGTCACGGGCTCAGCCGCAACCTCAACGGA
>DJVD01000234.1:0-1053 GCA_002440805.1 Chloroflexi bacterium UBA6265 | reverse complement strand
GGAATCACGGTCGGAACAGACGTTGGAATCATCGTCGGCACGATGGTCGGTTCAACCGTCGGGACCACGGTAGGAACAGTTGTCGGCTCGGAGGTTGGCACCGCCGTGGGTGCCGCCGTGGGATCACCGAACGGAGTGGTGTCGCAGGCATCGGCGATGCCATCGGCATCACTGTCCACGAGGTCGTTACCGGCGGGGCACACATCCATCGAGTCGCCGATGCCGTCGCCGTCCGCATCCAGGAAGAGGTTGGTGATAGCGATGCTGGCGGTGCCGCCGGCCGGAATGTCTACCTGTGTGATGGTGGCATCTGGAGCATAGTCAATCGCGCTGCTGAGCTGGCTCACCGTGGCGGGGCCGGCTGCGACGTTGGCGGCAGCGGCAAATCCATTGCTTGCCTCTACCTGCTGATAGACGCCCGCGCTGTCGTTGACAGCGAAGGAGCCAGACAGCGGCATGCCATTGTTTCCATAGATTGAAATCTGCAGCGCTCCTGGAGCAGCCACCGGCGCGGCCTCCTCCACTGCGGCTGTCGGAGTGGCATCCTGGGCCAGGCTGTGCAGCGGTGTCGGCAGCACCAACAAAACCCCCAGGATGAGGCTCATGCGCATGATGAGTTGTGGGAGAGCGAAGAGTCGCATGACAGACACCCGTTTTGCTAATAGCGGTCCAGCTCATCCTGTTTCACCATTCCGGTGTGAGTTGACCGTCCTTATGCTCAATAATGACGACCACCAAACCGGTTGACATGCTTCCTTATGGACCAGAAGGGGTGCAAATGTTGATCGTGAAAAAAGGTGCAGACGAAAATGGTGACTAACCCTTCTCGCCAATCAGAGCGATTGACGGTGTTGTTCAGCCTATCGGCTTCGAAACGATGTGGATCGGGTCGCCGTGTGATTCCGGCGCGCTCCTGGGAAACAGCCTGCGGCTACAACATCATGTGCGCCCGCGCTGGCGCCTTGTGAGGGCTTGATGGAGAGCCGTGGTTTCAGGGATGCATCCGCGAGGGGATTAGCAGGTCGCTTGCCTCGAGGAATACCCCGGGAAGCT
>DJVD01000098.1 GCA_002440805.1 Chloroflexi bacterium UBA6265 | reverse complement strand
ATTGTTAACGCCGAGCCCGATATCGCCAGGTTCAGCATCGGCCTTGAAGCCCGCAACGAAACCCTTAAACCCGCCCAGGATGAGGTGACCAACGAATCGGTTGCCATCACCGAGATGCTGCGCGAAGCCGGCATTGAGGACAAAGATATCCAGACCACGTCCTATCAGGTGACCCCGGTTGAAACGTACGACCGCAACGGCAACTTCGATGGCATCGAAAGCTACGTGGTGCGGATGTCGATTTCCATCACCGTGCGTGATCTTGAGCTTGTGGGCGAACTGCTGGACGAATCCGTGACGCTTGGTGCCGACTACGTTAGCAGCATCCAGTTCTCGGTGGCCGATCCCACCCCGTACATTCAGGAAGCCCGCCAGGCCGCGATTGCCGATGCCAAAATGAAGGCCGAGGATTACGCGGTCGGTTCCGATTCCACCATCACCGGCCTGTTCAGCCTGTATGAGAGCAGCTCGCCGCGACCACTTGCCAAGGAGGCTGGCGGCGCGGAAGAGATGGATGCCGCCCCAATGGCAGCCGATGCTGTGATGGAAAGTAATCCCGTGGAGATCAGCGCTGGTAGCACCACATTCATGGTGCAGGTTGAAACCACCTGGACCATCGAGCCCAACATGATCATTCAGCCAGAATCAACACCAGCCTCGTAACACCTGACCTCTGCTGCTACATCGCCCGGGTGGTTTCACCCGGGCGATTTCATTGGACGCAGTGCTGCGCGATTGCAGTACCATTACCCGCAGCAAATCTGCGCGAATTGGAGTGGATGCCTGCATGCGTTCGGCAATCAAGAACTACATGGGAATGATCGCGATCGCTATCGTGGCGATGCTGGTGGTGGGTGCGGTCGCCGTTCGCATCGATCGGGAGCAAACGCCGGATATCCCGGATGGCATTGCGGCCACGCCTGCCATCCGTGGCAACTCGCCTGACATGCTGGTAGATGCCAGATGGCTCCATCAATACGGAACGCAAGTCGATCACATCTTCGATCTCAGTGATAGTCGCCTGTATGACCAGGGTCATATTCCCGGCGCACGCCACATTGTCTGGCAGGATGCCATGCGCCTGCATACCGCAAATTACGGTGAACCGGACAAGATCAGCAATGAATCGAACCCAGGTGACGTCTTTGGCAATCTTCACCTGAATGTGCCCCAGAACTCGCGAATCGTGCTCTACGATGCCAATTCATCGGAACGCGCATCCTGGATGCTGTGGGTGATGACGCTCAACGGCTACACCGATGTGCATGTGCTGGATGGCGGCCTGCAAGCGTGGATCGGCGCCGGCGGCGAGCTCAGTACGGAATCCGTTGATGCTCCAGCCGAAACGGTGATTGCGACACCTGCATGGATTGCGGACTACGAAATCCGCCGTGAGCCCCTGCTCGAACAACTCGAGAACCCGAACCTGCGCCTGGTCGATACGCGCGACGCCAGCCAATTGAAGGACACGGTGAACGGCACCATCCGCGAGGGTCATATTCCGGGTTCGATCAACATCACGAACGCTGATGTATTGCGACCCGATGGCACATTCAAGTCGAGCCAGGAGTTACTGGCGCTATTCGAATCCGCAGGGATCACGCCGGACAACGAGGTGGTTGTGTACAGCCTGTTCTCGTCCGATTCCGGCCCGGTCTGGCTCGCGTTTGAGATCGCCGGGTATGAGAACGTGCGTGTCTACCAGGAAGGCTTCGTTGCCTGGGGCTTCAACGACGGGCTTCCCATCTCCACCGAACCCTACCCGGCCCGCGGACAACCTGCTCTGGTTGCGACACCACTGTCCTCCCCGGCAGCAACGCCAGCGCCAGAGACACCGGTTTCCGCATCGCCTGAACCGTCGTCGACAGCCAGCCCGAGCGCTTCGCCAACGGAAGGCCCAACAGACCTCACCGGGAACTAGCGAAATCGCAAGCCGTGTTAGCCACGAGAAAGCCGCCTCCCGGAATAGCGGGAGGCGGCTTTATGCTCGAGATACTAGGCAGTGCGGGCGTTCACCAGGGCTTCGAACTCATCGATATCCTGGCGAATCACATCCAGGCTGGAAACCCAGAATTCCTTGCTGCGGACGTCGATACCGAAGCGAGCGGCCAGGGTCGCCGCATCTGCAGAACCGGTGCTGGCAAGCAGGTCATCGTAGTTCGCCTTAAAAGTCTCCGGATCCTGGATGTATTGGGCGTAAAGGCCAAGTCCGAAGAGCAACCCGAACATATACGGGTAGTTGTAGAAGGCGTAATCCGCGCTGTAGTAATGGCTCTTCACCGCCCACATGTACGGGTGCAGGCTCTCCTCTTCGATCGCATCACCGTACGTTTCCTTCTGTGCGACGATCATCAGTTCGTTGAACTCTTCGGCGGTGAGAAGGCCATTCGCCCGGCGCTCGACCACACTCTGCTCAAAGATGAAGCGGCTGGTGATATCAACAATGATCTGCCCGGAATCGACCAGCGAACCGGCGAGGATGGCAAATTTCTCGTCATCTGTTCCGTGCTGAATGGCGGCCTTGCGAAGAATGGTCTCGCAGAACGTGCTGGCGGTTTCGGCCAGTGTCATCGGCGTGTTGCGTCCCCAAAGCGGACTGGAATCGACCTGGCAGAGGTTGTGATAGGCGTGGCCAAGTTCATGGGCCATGGTGCTGACGCCATCGAAACTGGGAGTGAAGTTGCTCAGCACGCCGCTCTTGCCGGGCACGGTGCCCATGCAGAATGCGCCATCGACCTTGCCCGGTCGTGGGCCGGCATCAATCCAGTTCTCATCAATTGCCTGCTGCACCATATCGCGCATTTTCGGGCTGTAGCTTCCGAACTGCTCCAGGATGAAATCCATCGCCTCATCCCATTGCCAGGCGCGCTCGTTCTCGCCAACCGGGGATGTGATATCGAACCATTCCAGCTTCTTGACGCCGATCGCTTTCGCCTTGGCAGCCCAGTAGCGGTGGATATCGGGGAATGCCTCGCGGGCGGCCGACATCATCGCATCGAGCGTTTCCTGGTCGATGTGGTTCTGGTGCAGGGAGGTGGCCAACACCGAGTCCCACCCGCGCTTCTTGCTGAGGGTGACATGCTCACCCTTCACGCCGTTGAGGGCCGCAGCCAACGGTGTCTGCCATTGTTGCCATGCTTCCACCTCGGCCACGAAGGCGCGACGACGAATCTCCCGATCGGGATCGTTGGCCAGGTTGCGCACATCGCTCATCGGAATGGTGACTGTCTCGCCCGGTGACTTTTCGAATGTGACCATGATCTGGGAGCTCACCTGCTGCTGCAGGTCGCCCCACGCTGAACCACCGCTCAGGGTCAGTTCCGTCGCGAGATCCTCCTCGGCCTGGCTCATCAGGTGGGTCGCATCGATCTTGTCCCGCCGCAGGATGAACTCGTGCTCTTTGGAGATATCGGAACCTGCAATGATCGCCTCCACATCCTGCTCACCAATCCACGCCGTGAAGCGGGTTTGCACCTGATTCAGCGGGATCATTGCAATCTGAAGTTCGCTCATCGCCTTGATCGCGTCAGCATCGCGGGTATTAACCGCAACATGGCCGCCGATGTAGGCATATAACAGGCCAAGGCGCTCGTTGAGATCCTTTGATCGCTCGAGGAAGCTGGCAACAAACGCGATAGGATCCGGCGAACCGGTGCCCACCGCCTCCATTGCGGCCACACCTTCCGCGATTGCATCCTTCACGCCCTGCATTTCGGCGCGAAACTCATCGGATTGCAGCGACGGAAAATACTGGCTCAGATCCCACGTGGGCAGTTGTGTGGACATTTTCACTCCCATGATGCGTGTATCGGTGTCGACACAGCGGACGTTTCCACCACACATACTGCCACACCATGGGAGCTTACGGGGAGAGGGGTGGGCCTACAGCCCCGCCAGCGCAGAGTACGTGACGTTTTTCGAGTTCTCTTCGGCGTAACGCATGTCCCATTCGGTGGTGAAGAGGATGACGGAGTTGCCATCGCGATCTTCGGCGCGCATACGACCACGTCCTATCCCAACCTGCGAGATCTCCGCCTCGTCGCCAGTGACCCAGCGAGCCGCAGAGAACGTCAGCGGTTCCATCACGGTTTCCACGTTGTACTCGGCCTCGAGCCGGGATTGCACCACATCGAACTGCAGCACACCCACCGCGGCCATGATCGGCTCACGGCTGCCAGCGGCCACCGGGTAGAACAACTGGATGCCGCCCTCTTCCTCAATTTGGGTAATACCCTTGAGGAATTGCTTGTACTTGTCGGCGCGGGTGTGGCGCAGGCGGGCGAAATGTTCCGGCTGGAAGCGTGGCATCGCGGAGAATGTACCCACATCTTCACTGCTGATCGTATCGCCTATGGTGAATGTGCCGGTGCTCATCAGGCCAACCACATCACCGGCGAACGCTTCTTCGACGATCTCGCGATCCTGGCCGAACAATCGCATGGCGCGGTTCAACCGTACCTTGCGTCCCAATCGTGGATGCCAGGCATCCATATCGCGTTCGAACCGGCCGGAAACCACGCGGAAATAGGCCACGCGGTCTCGGTGACGGGGATCCATATTCGCCTGGATCTTGAACACGAAGCCGCTAAAGCGCGGATCGGTCGGCACCATCTCGCCCTTGCTTGTTTCGCCCGCGGTCGGTTCGGGGGCCATACTAATGAAGGAATCGAGAAAAAGCTGCACGCCGAAGTTGGTCAACGCCGAGCCAAATGACACGGGAGTCATCCGGCCGGCCAAGACCTCGTCGATATCCAGCTCCGAGCCAGCCATCTCCAGCAGCTCAATGTCTTCGCGCAGTTGGGTGGCCAATTGCACCCCGATTTTCTCCTCGAGTGCGGGATCGGCAAGGTCGCTCACCTGGACCGGCGCGCGACGCGCACCGTGCTCGGTGCGCTCAAACAAATGCACGGTATTGGTAATGCGATCAAAAACGCCGCGGAAATCCGGCCCGTCGCCGATCGGCCAGTTAAGCGGATAGGTGGTGAGGCCAAGGGTTTTCTCGATCTCGTCCATCAGGTCAAGGGGTGATTTCGCCGGGCGATCGACCTTGTTTACGAAGGTGAAAATCGGTGTGTGACGACGGCGACACACCTCGAACAGCTTGAGCGTTTGTGGCTCAATACCGCGGGAACCATCCAGCACCATAATGGCGCTATCCACGGCGGTAAGCGTGCGATAGGTGTCTTCAGAGAAATCCTGGTGACCTGGTGTATCGAGCAGGTTGAGATGCTTCCCAGCATACGGGAAAGCCAGCACCGTGCTGGTGATGGAGATTCCGCGTTCCTTTTCGATATCCATCCAGTCGGACGTCGCCTGTCGCTGGGATTTGCGCGCGCTCACAGATCCGGCCAACTGCACAGCATTGCCGTACAACAACAACTTTTCGGTGAGGGTGGTCTTGCCGGCATCCGGATGCGAGATAATAGCGAAGGTGCGCCGACGGCTCACCTCGTTTTGCAGGTTGGATTGGCGGACGATGGTTTCCTGTTCAGACATGCCGGTGCGTTCCTGTAATTATGTGGGCTCTTCACTGTGGGGAAGAATCGGGCGAAGATACAGCAAGTATTCGTTGAACCCCACTTTGAGCATGCGATAAATCACATAGCGGGTTTGATGTGTGCCATCACGGAATTCACCACCGGTCTGGAACCTGCCAATCCGAATCTCACGATCGTTGCGCGAGACGATATCGTAGGTGACCCGGGAACAATCGTTGCAGCGGATATATTGATCCGGTGAAGCCATCGCGCTGGTGAGGCCACGCTGCACAAACACCGTGTCCCGGCTCCCACACCACGGACATTCACGACCGGGAGGCAACCAGGTAGGATGTGCGATATCAGGACTGGATGGCTTGCCGGGGACTGTTCTTGCTCCACGGCGGGTGCGGTGTGTCACGCTACCTCCTCCGCGTGGTACAGGTTGCAATAGTACATTATTCCCCTGCTCCCACCGAAATGTTGGCGCCCAACCGGATTCTTGACACGTATACCCCCCATGGGTATAGTTGATTACAGAACGTAATCAGTTACAGATGGCTTCCAAGAGCCTCAAAGGCAAATGCTCACGATGGCAACAACAACTTCAGCGCACGATTGGACCACCACATTTGATGTCGATGGCATGACCTGCGCCAGTTGCGTCCGCCGGGTCGAGAAGGCGCTCGAGAAAGTCGAGGGCGTCCATGAAGTGAGCGTTAACCTCGCCACCGAAACTGCGACCGTTAAGGCCAGTGAAGCGGTGACACCGGAGATCCTGATGGCTGCTGTCGATAAGGCGGGATATGTCGCCGGAGCAATCTCACTTCCTCAGCCAGAAACACAAGCGGCCAGCGAAGACCTTTCGATCACCTTCGATGTCGATGGCATGACGTGCGCCAGTTGCGTTCGCAGGGTTGAAAAGGCGCTCGAAAAGCTGCCGGGCGTGCGCGAAGTGGGCGTGAACCTCGCCACCGAAACCGCCACCGTGCATATCGATCGCTCGGTCACTGCTGAAGCAATTTCAGGGGCTGTCACCAGCGCGGGCTACACTCCCGGCACCATCACCTTTCCGACAACTTCCAGTGCCGAAAAAGCCGCGCCGAGCGCGACCGAACGCGATGCGGATGCCCGCGACAGGGCCCGGGATGCCCACATTCGTGAACTGAAAACCAAGAGCCTCGTCAGCCTGGTCATCGGGTTGGTGATGATGGTGCTGATGTACGTGCCAGTGCCGATCAGTGAACCCACGCTCGCCCCCTTCCTGTTGATTGCCGCGGCATTCGTGCAACTGTGGGCTGGCAAGGAGTTCTATACCGCCACCTGGGCCGCACTTAAGCACGGCGCGACGAACATGAACACGCTGGTGGCAGTTGGCACCAGCGTCGCATTTGGCTACAGCGCCTTCGTGGTGCTCTGGCCCCATTTGGCCGAACGCTGGCAGATTCCGTATCATCTCTACTTCGAATCCGCCGTGATCATCATCGCCCTGATCCTGATGGGCCGATGGATGGAAGCCCGCGCCAAGAAAAGCACTGGCGATGCCATCCGCGCGTTGATGGGTCTCAACTCTCCCACGGCCCGCGTCATGCGCAACGGCATCGAGCAAGACATCCCCACCGAGGATGTTGTTGTAGGCGACATCGTTCGCGTGCGGCCGGGTGAGAAGATCCCGGTCGATGGCGTTATCACCGATGGCACATCGGCGATTGATGAGAGCATGCTTACCGGCGAACCTGCCCCGGTCACCAAATCCATTGAAGATTCAGTCATCGGTTCAACGATCAATACCACCGGTTCCTTCCTGTTCCGGGCGACGGCGGTCGGTAAGGATACAGTCCTCGCCAGCATCATTCGCCTTGTGGAAGACGCCCAGGGTAGTAAGGCGCCAATGCAGCGCCTGGCCGACAAAATCAGCGGCATCTTTGTGCCGGTTGTGCTTGTCCTGGCCGCCCTCACCTTCGCAGTGTGGTATTTCGTTGGCCCCGATCCCTCGGTCGCCTATGCCATCACCACGCTGGTCGCGGTGTTGGTGATTGCCTGCCCGTGTGCCCTCGGCCTGGCGGCTCCAACCGCCATCATGGTCGGCACCGGCAAGGCGGCCGAGAACGGCATTCTGGTGCGTGGTGGCGATGCCCTGGAAATGGTGCGCAAGGTCGACACAGTTGTGCTGGATAAAACCGGCACCCTCACCCGCGGCAAGCCGGAAGTCACCAGCGTTACCATTCTCGGTGACTTCGACGAGGCATCCGTACTCGGGTTTGCCGCTGCCGCTGAATCACAATCCGAACATCCGTTGGCCCAGGCCATCCTCGGGGCAGCGCGCAGCAGCGACATCGCAATCAGCACTCCATCCCGCTTCGAAAGCGTCACTGGCCAGGGAATTATCGCCACCGTGGATGGCCGCGAAGTGATCATCGGCAACGATACGTTCATGACCGGTAACTCTATTCCGGTGGAGAAGTTCGAGCATGCTGTCGCGTTTGCTGCCAATGCGGGCGCAACCCCGGTAATGGTGGCCGTTGATGGCGCGCCGGCGGCTGTTATTGGCATCGCCGATGCGCTCAAGCCGGATTCCGCCAAGACGGTGGCCGACCTGAAGGCCCTTGGCCTGACCGTGTGGATGATTACCGGCGATAACGCCGCCACAGCCCATGTGATTGCTCGCGAAGTTGGCATCGAAAACGTGCTGGCAAACGTGCTGCCCCATGAAAAATCCGCCAAAATCCAGGCGCTGCAGGCCGAAGGCAAGACAGTAGCGATGGTTGGCGACGGCATCAACGATGCACCCAGCCTGGCCACTGCCGACCTCGGCATCGCCATTGGCAGTGGTACCGATGTGGCCATGGCTGCCTCCGATATCACGCTGATTGGCGACAATCCGCACGGCATCATTACCGCCTTCGCGCTCAGCCGTCGCACCGTCGATACGATCAAGCAGGGCCTGTTCTGGGCCTTTGGCTACAACATCGCCCTTATCCCGGTGGCCATGGGTGTTCTCTACCCGGCCTTCGGTATCCTGCTCAACCCGATGCTCGCTGCTGCCGCCATGGCGATGAGCAGTGTGAGCGTGGTGACAAACGCACTCCGATTGCGTTCGTTCACCACCCCCAAAAATCCGCGAGAAATCCTTCATCCTACGGTTGGTTTGCGGCTGCAGCAGGCCGGTTACCTCTTCGTCATCGCGCTGCTTGCGCTGGCGGTTGGTGCCGGGTTGTGGTGGGTTGCCGAGCAGACGGGGATGAACATTCTCGATACGAACTCCGGACCGGGCAATGAATTGCCGGATCACGGAGGTCACTAAAATTGCGTTTTGATGTAGAAGTTTCAGAAAGGACAGGAACAATGGAAACGACTGTACAGCTTCAGGCTCCGGATATCTCATGCGGACATTGCGTGAGCTCGGTGAAGAACCGCGTGGGCGCGCTCGATGGTGTTGCCACCGTAGACGCCAATGCGGAAACCAAGCTCATTGACATCACCTTTGATGCCGACAAGGTCACGCTGGACAAGATCCAGTCCGAGCTTGCCGACGAGGGATACCCGGCCACCGAGGTCTAGTCCCGGATTAAGCCGAATCTCCGAAAGCGGGTTCGCGTGTTCGCACGCGAACCCGCTTTTTGCATGCCTTCACCTTGCGAAAATCGCCTTTTCCAATCATGCTGAAGGGGTCAGAGAATCACAATGTGAACCGCCATATCGGTTCATTCAGGGGGAGCCGAACGATGCCGAACCGGACAGAGCTAACCGCCGAAGCCAGCCTGCTAGAGCAGGAGACGGCCGGCCTGGAGGCGCGCATCACCGCGATGTTGAGCGAACGTCCGCTGATCATGGTGTCCAATCGCGGCCCCGTGCAATTTACCGAAGAGCGCAATGGCACCTTCAGCAGTCGGCAAGGCAGTGGCGGCCTGGTGACCGCCGTGAGCACCGTGTTGCAGGATCACGAGGCCGTGTGGATCGCGGCTACCATGGGCAGCGGCGATCGGGCCCGTTGGCAGCAGGCGATCAATCACAACGAGGCGTTCATTCCCCCTTCCGAAAGCCATACCAACTTTCGGCTCCGCTTCGTCGCGCCCGATGAAGACGCCTACAACAAGTACTACAACGAAATCAGCAACCCCCTCCTCTGGTTCCTGCAGCATTACCTGTGGGATACTCCGCGCGCCCCTGACATCACGTATCAAACCTGGGATGCCTGGAACAACGGATACGCCGTGGTAAACCAGCAGTTTGCCGAGGAGATCGTGGCAGCCTGTGAAAACCTGAGCGACCAGGGTGAACCTGTCGTGATGCTGCAGGATTACCACCTTTACCTCTGCCCCGGGATGATCCGCGCCCTGCGACCTAACGCGATCATCCAGCACTTCATCCACATCCCCTGGCCCGATCCGGATTACTGGCGATTGCTCCCCAGTGAAATGCGGACGGCGATTTGCGAAGGCATGCTGGGGAACGATATCGTCGGTTTCCAGACAAAGAGCCACGCCCGCAGCTTCATGTACACGTGCGAGGCATATGTGCCCGATGCCGAAATCGACTACAGCAATCGACGCATTCTCTGGAACGAGCGCGAGATTTCGGTGGAGGCCTATCCGATCTCTATCGATCCCGCTGCCGTCCGCCGCATTGCCTACAGCCAGGAAGCGCGGGCCTATGAGCGCTACCTGCCGACACACTGGAACGAGTACACCATCCTTCGAGCCGATCGCGCCGAGCCCAGCAAGAACATCATTCGCGGGTTCCTTGCCTTCGACCGCTTCCTCGAACTGCACCCTGAATTCCGCGACCGCGTTAATTTCATTGCCGTCACCCAACCAAGCCGGCTCGACGTGGAGGAATACCGGGATTATCTCGATGACATTAGCGCCATTGTCGGCCGCATCAACGCCAAGTACGCCAATGTCGAAACGGGGTGGCATCCGATCCAGTTGATCATGGGCGAGAAATACGCGCGTGTACTGGCCGCGATGAAGTGGTATGACCTGCTGATGGTGAACTCGCTGATGGATGGTATGGCGCTGGTCGCCAAGGAAGGCGCCCTGGTCAACGAACGCAGCGGCGTGCTGCTGCTCTCCGAGGGCGCGGGCGCTGTGGAGCAATTAGGCGAATGGGCGCTGGTGGTATCACCGGCCGATATCGAAGGTCATGCTGAGGCAATCTTCCAGGCGCTTACCATGCCGATGCCCGAGCGACATCGCCGCGCTTCGGCCATGAAACGCGAAATCGAAAGCCACGATGTCACCATGTGGTTCCGTGACCAACTCCGCGATGTGATTGCGCTCGAAGATCGCAAGGCAAACGTCTAGNNTATGATTGCATGTGACGACATCCAACCAGGAGTACTATGTCGCCCGGGGAAACGGCTGATCCCCGGGCGATTCCTCGCCCTGCTTGCGTTGGGCGCATTGATTAGTCTTCTCGGCTTTCACGTCTCACCTGAAACCGCTCAGGCAGAAGAAGTCACCGAAATTGCCGGCACCGTGCTCGATAGCGAGGGGAAGCCCGTCGCCAACGCGTGGGTCACAGACGGCGATACCTATACCTTCACCGATGCCCAGGGCATTTTCGTTTTCGATAGCGGCAAGGTTGTGCCTGGATCCTCACTGCTTGCCAGCAGTGCCGGATTCCAACAGCAACTTGTTGTTGCACCCAACAACGGCGATCCGATGAAAATCGTGATGACGGATTCCGCTGTACGTGGCCTCTACTTCAATCCACAACTGAGCAATACACCCGAGGCGGTGGCGAACTACATCCAAATCGCGAAAACCACCGAGGTCAACGCGGTGGTGATCGATGTTAAAGAGAATGTCGTCTACTTCGATACGGCCAACCCGGTGTTCAAACAAGCCAATATGGTTTTGCCGATCCTCGACCTGCCCTGGTTGATCAACGAATTCCACGCGAACGGCATCTACGTGATCGCCCGGATCGTGGTGTTCAAGGATAGCCCGGTGGCGGAAGCGCATCCGGAATACGCGGTGCTCGATTCACAGACCGGCAACCTCTGGCGTGACAAGAATGGCGCCGCCTGGGTGAATCCGATGAATCGCGAAATGTGGGAAGCAAACATCCAGCTTGCCGAAGAGGTAATCGGGCTCGGTTTCGACGAGGTGCAATACGATTACATTCGTTTCCCCACCGATGGGAACATGGCCCGCGCCTGGTTTGGTGTCGATTACACGCCCGAGGGCCGCGAAGCAGCCATCGAAGGATTCCTCACGGAGAGCCGATCGCGCATCATCCCGTTGGGTGGCCGGCAATCGGCCGATGTGTTCGGCTATACGGCCGTGATCGACCACGATCTCGGCATCGGCCAGAACTTCGATGACCTTGCCGACACCGTCGATTACATCAGCCCGATGATTTACCCCTCGCACTGGCCGGCAGGCTCGCTCTACGGCGTGCCTGGCCATCCCAACGACTATCCGTACCTCACCGTCTCCATCAGCATGAACGCAGCGGTGAACCAGCTTGATGGAAACCGGCGCCAAATTCGACCGTGGTTACAGGATTTCGGATTGCCTGGCCAATATCGTTATGGTGCCCCGGAGGTACGAGCCCAAATCGATGCGCTCAACGATCTTGGCATCGATAGCTGGCTGATCTGGAGCCCCAGCAACTGGTTCCACGTGGATGCTTTCAAATTGGACCCGACTCCCGATTCCGTGCCCACGGTGGAGCCGGCGGCCACGCTGAACCCCAATCACCGAAATCGTCACCGCGTAGCCGAAATAACCTCGGCCACTGTCAGCCACTGACCACCCAGAATCTTGTTGACCTGTGTGCTGTAGGTGAGGGAGTTGGTGAGCACCTCCCTGGGCGGGCCACTGGCAACAATACCGCCGTCCCCCAGCATGACGATGGTTTGCGCGATCTCCGCCGCCATTTCGATATCATGCGTCGCCATGAGCACGGCAACGCCACGCGATTGCACCCTCGTCAGCACATCTGCAAGTTGACGCTTGTGCCAAGGATCCATACCCCGGGTCGGCTCATCCAGGAGCAGGATGTGCGGATCGCCTGCCAACACCACGGCGATTGCAGCCCGCTGCCGCTCACCAACACTCAGGGCCGATGGATGGCGCTCCGCCGCCCAACCAAGATCGACCTCGTCCAGCAAT
>DJVD01000159.1:1915-15017 GCA_002440805.1 Chloroflexi bacterium UBA6265 | reverse complement strand
TGGTGCTGGACCTGATGATCCACGAGATTGACACCTTCCGCTGGTTCTTCGGCGATGTCGAGCGCCTGTTCGCCCACGGCCTCAGCTTCACCGATTGGCATACGAAACGCGATCATGCCATCGCCACCATCAAGTTCCGCAGCGGCGTTATCGCCCATTGCGAAGCCAGCTGGGCCCACAGTGCCTTCCGCACATCGCTGGAAGTGGCCGGTAGCAAGGGCATGATCCGCCACAGCTCCTTCGATTCCGCCACCCTCACCTTCGAACCGAGCACGGGAATCGAGTACGACGGCCTGGGCCAGCACAGCAAGGCGTTCACCTACATGCGCCCCACCAATGAGCCGCCGCACTTGCGCGAGCTGCTGGTGTTTATCGATTGCCTGCGCACGGGCAAGCCCGTACCGGTGGATGGCGACGAGGCCACCCGCACCCTGATCGTTGCCAACGCCGTGCTCGATTCGATGCGCGATGGCACCCCGGTGTATTTCAATGAAGATGGCACGGTGAAACAGGCCTAAACCACCGGAAAGGATGTTGAAATGACAGCAACAAAAACCGTGAAGGTGGCCATGCTCAGTTTTGCCCACCAACACGCCTTCGGCTACGCAGCGGTTCTTACGCACTTGCCCGATGTCGAAATCACTGTGATCGCCGATGAGAATGCCGAGCGTGGCAAGGCGGCCGCGAAGCAATTCGGCACGACATGGGTAGCCAGCATCGATGAAGCGCTGGCGATGGATGTCGATTGCGCCGTGATCTGCAGCGAGAACGTCAATCACAAGCCGATGACGATCGCCGCGGCCAAGGCGGGCAAGCACGTGCTGTGCGAAAAGCCACTCGCCACCACCGTACAGGACGCCAAGGATATGATCGCCGCCTGCGAAACGGCCGGCGTGCAGTTGATGACCGCATTCCCCGTGCGCTTCAACAGCAGCATTGTGGCGTTGAAAAACGCCGTGTTGAGCGAACGATTTGGCGAAACGCTGACGATTGCGGCCCGGAATCCGGGCACCTGTCCGCATAGCTGGTTCGTTGATCCGGCGCTATCAGGTGGTGGTGCGGTGATTGACCACACCGTACATGTGGTGGATGTGCTCCGCTTCATCTATGGCGCGGAGGTGACCGAAGTCTACGCCGAGAGCGGCAACCTGATGTACGGCTATGAGGGTGATGACACGGGCCTGCTGATGTTCCGACTCAGCAACGGCGTGCCCGTCAGCCTGGATACCAGCTGGAGCCGACCGGCCAACTGGCCGATCTGGGGCGGTGTGACCCTGGATGTGATTGGCGAGAACGGGGTGTTGTTCGCCAATGCCTACAACGATAATTACGAGATGGCGGAAATCGAGGGTCCCAGCTTCACCTGGCGCTCGAATGAAGTGAGCGGCGATCCGGAAATGGTAAGCGCGTTCATCGAGGCCGTGCGCAATGATACCGATGTCCCGGTGACGGGCGTGGATGGCCTGCGCGCGCTGGAAGTTGCCCTCACGGCGATGAAGAGCGCAGAATCGCACAAGCTGGAGCCGGTGACACACGCGTAACCCTCATTACCTAACCTGGCGCAAACGAATGCGGACCCGTCGGCACGAGCTGGCAGGTCCGCTTTCGTGTTGGGCACGCGGGGGTGCATCGCTATTCGTGGCTATCCCGTTTCTGTACCATGGTGGCAACAGGCACCAGCTGAATATCGTGATGTGGAGGTGCAACCATGAGCGAGGAACGCAGGGGATCCGTCGCCGTTTTCGAGGGCATCTGGCAGCAGTACCTGTCGGATGCCGATGAACCGGAGTTTACCGCCCAGCAAGAACTGTTTGCCGAGCGCAAAAACGAGGCACTGCTGAAGATCCTGCCGCCGGCACCCGCCACCGTGCTGGAGTGCGGCTGCGGCAGTGGCGAGGTATCGGCCTTTCTCGCCGGGCACGGCTATACGGTGACCTTGCTGGATGCATCGCCTTCGGCGCTGGCATTTGCCGAGAAGCGATTCCACCGCCAGAACCTCACCGGCACATTCATTCAAGGCGACGTTTATCATCTCCCGTTCCTCGATGAATCCTTTGATGTGCTGCTCAGCTTCGGGTTGCTGGAGCACTTTGAGGATGTGGATGTGGTGATTGGCGAGATGACCCGTGTGATCAAGCCGGGCGGCCTGTTCTTCGCCGATATCGTCACCGGGCGGTTCAGCGTGCAAACACTTGGCCACGTCTTCAACGCTGCCGTGCGAATGATTTATCACACGGCAAAAGCCGCACCGAGGACGGGAATCAGGGAAGCCCGCAAGCTGTTCAAACCCGATTTCTACGAGAACACCTATCCCGCTGTTGCCTACATCGAGATGATGGAACGCGCAGGCATCAAGGATGTGGTGCTTCACGGCAATCGACCTTTTCCTGGCCTGACACTGCCGGGAGTTATGGATCGCACCTACGTGGCATTGATGCGGGCATGCATGCCGCTGTGGCGCCGGTTCGATGAGAGTTCATCACCGGTCACGCGCCGGATCGGCGCTGGCTGGTGGGCATGGGGCCGCAAGGCGTGAACGCGCCATTACTGTTTACCGCGCAAGTCTCGCATGGTATAGTCGCCAATACCCGACTATTTTGGTCGGATATCGATGATCCAGGCAGGAGAGACATTGCATGCGTTCCCAGGCTCGAGTATCACGCAGGACGTTGGCCGCATCGGCCCTGATGGCCGCCCCCGCCCTGCGCACGTTGCCGGCATTGGCACAATCCACACCGGGGGCGACACCGTCCGGCGAAACCCGCATTGTCACTGATGTGTATGGCGATGTGAGCGTACCCGTCCATCCCAAACGCGTGATCGCGCTGGACGGTCCGCAATTGGATGCTTGCCTGGCGGTAGGTGTGACCCCGATCGGGGCCGTCACCGGTTTTGATGGCGTTGCCTTCCCGGCCTACCTTGGCGACCGCACACAGGGGATCGAGAACATCGGCACGATTTCGGAGCCGGATCTCGAAAAAATCATCTCCCTGGAGCCCGACCTGATCCTCGGCTCGAACCTGCGCAATGAAGATATCCACCCCCTCCTGGCACAGATCGCCCCCACGGTATTCAGCGAGGCGGTAAGCGACGACTGGCGCGGCAATTTCTCCCTGTTTACGGATGCCCTGAATGAATCGGCAGCCGCAGCCGATGTTGTGGCGGAGTTTGACGCGCGGCTGGAAGAGTTCCGGTCCGCCACCGAAGGGCAGCGGCAGGATTGGGTGATCTCCATCGTGCGCTTCCTGGCCGATCATGTACGGCTGTACAACGACACCTCATTTATTGGCACCATCCTGAAGGCGGCCGACCTGAAACGGCCGGAAAGCCAGACAGGAGCGGATCCGGAAACAGGCATTTTCTCTCGCGTGTCGCTGGAGCAAATCTTCCTGGCTGATGGTACGCACATCTTTACCTGCTCGTATGGCGATGTGAAAAGTACGCAGGCAGCCGACTACGTCAATTCGGCGCTGTGGCAATCGCTTGAAGCGGTGCAGGAAGAGCGGGTGTACTGGGTGGATGACGATTTCTGGATGGTTGCCATCGGTTTCCTGGCGGCCAATCGGGTGGTGGATGACCTGTTCAGTTACCTCGTAGAGGGTGAGCCGGCAGCAGGGATTCCCCTTTAACGTCGTGCCGGAACCGGACCAGCGTGGTGATACCAGGGGTAGTGCCTTGCTGGCCTCAAATTTCGATGCATCCCAAACTGATTGAGACGAAGGGCGCCCGGGGAATTAACCCCGGGCGTACCAATTCGTTTACAGTTCGCGCGGCAATGAGCGCCATTCCTCGGCAAGAAGATCGAATGTGACCATGCTGCCGAAGCCACCCTCGTATGGATACAGCCAGCAGACGCGGCCGCTTTCCTTGTACCCCTGCTTGCGCAGTGCGGCGGCGCTGCGGGTATTGGGCACGTAGACGAAGCTGTTCACCATGTGGAATCCCAACACATTGAAGGTGTATTCCAGCAAGAGTTGCTTCGCTTCCGAGCCATACCCCTGGCCGCGTTGTTCTGCCGTATGGAAAAACGATCCTGTTTCGGCGGTGCGATGCACGTAGTCCATGTGCAGCAGGCCCACCGTGCCAATGACCTCATCGTTCTCCTTCAGGCACACGGAAAACCAGAGTTTGTCCGGGAAGTCTTCACCAGCGGTACTGCCGAGGAATTCCTTCTTGCGCGCTTCCGAGCCGAGATGGCGGCCGATATCGAAGAAGGTTTCCTTCTCCAGGCGACCCTGTTCGATGTAGATCTTTGCATCCTTCTTGTCTTCGGGACGCAAATACACGCGCTGACCGATCAACACGGCCTGCTTCGGCGGATCGCCGTCCGGTAGCTGGCTGGGCACAATCGGCCGCACTTCGCCGGAACCGGTGCGTGGAATCTCGGCCGCCATCGGATCGCCAATGCGCTCCAGCCACTCCGGATTGAAGCGGCAGAAGTTGAGGCGATCGACTCGTTGGCCATTCATCTCGAACATCTCGCGCCAGCGAGCAGTTTCCACAAAGCCGTTGGCCAGCATTTCGGCAACCGCGATGGTGAGGTTGGCTGGCAGGGTCACGCTCACAACCGGCACATAGCTCTCGTCGATTTGCCAATCACCGATCAGGTCCACGGCCTCTGCCAACCAGTGCTGACCGATTTCGCCGTAGAGCGGATCGATATGCGGCTGAATGTACTTCCCGACGGTACCGTGGTGAATCTCAACGGAACCCACGATCTGGTCATCGGCCTTGCGCACAATGGCGAGGTAGGAGCGATCGTTTTCGCCTTCCTTGGGCAGTTCTTCCTTAATCCACTTTTCCACCAGCTCCGGTGATTTCGGAAAGATGGATCGGCGCCAGCGCGAAGCGGTTTTCTCATCGCCTGGCACAAAGCTGCGCAGGTACACCTGCTCGCCTACCAGGAATGTTTGCTGGGCGGCACCGGCGGGCGGGGTTGGTTTTTGTGTTTCCTCCGGCGTAGGAGGTTTTTCGAGCACTGCTGATTCAGTCATAGGGTTGGGTATCCTCTTCGGCTGAGCACCAGCCGGTTGATTGGGTTCAATCAGGGTCATTAGTAAATGGCCGCAGGCTTGCGGACGTTAACCGGCAAGGTCACCTGCATCCTCCACACTTGCGCGCGGCATTGCGCGCCATTCGTCTGCCAATAGTTCGTATGTACCGAAATTGTCGTAACCGCCCTTGCCTTGCACCAGCCAGGGCTCAATGCCAACATCCCGATAGCCCTGCTTGCGCAACGCGGCCGCACTGCGGGTGTTGGTGTACATCACCCAGCTTTGCAACGAGTGCAGGCCCAGCGTGTTGAAGGCGTAATCGAACAGCAAATGCTTGGCTTCGGTGCCATACCCCTTGCTGCGATAGCCAACGTGATGGAACTCACTCTCGCTTTCGGCCCGGCGGTGTTTGTAATCAATCCCATCCACGCCCACGGCGCCAATGAACTCGTCGTTTTCGCGCAGGCACACGGCAAATCGAACCCATGTCTGCGGTTCCTTCTTGCCGAGCTTCTCGAACCAGCGCTCCAGTGATGTTTGCGTCATCACCGAGCGGCCGGAACTCCAGAACGGTTCAGTTTCGCGCCGGGCCCACTCCACCAAATCGACAGCATCGGCCTTTTGCAGCGGTCGCAGGTACACGCGTGGGCCAACCCGTACGGCATTTGGCGGCAGATCGCCCTCCACCGTGACGGGGGCGATGACGGGCCGGGGTTCACCGGTGCCCGAGCGCGGCTTCTCTACCGCGTACGGGTCACCGAGCGTACCCACCCAGTCCTTGTTGAGGTAGGTCACCATGTGCCAATCCTCAAAGCCGGTGGCCGTGCGATGCGCCTCGCGGAACGTGCTGGAAACCCGCGCGCCCATGGCCTGCAGTTTCTCCAGCACGATCTGCTGGGAATCCGGAACCTCTTCGATGTGGGCAATGATGCGATGGTGTTCATCCACCGACCACTGCAACATCATGATGTAGGCCTCGGCCAGCCAATGCTGGCCCTGTTCGCCGAACAGCGGATCAATGGTGCCGGCGATCCAGGCGTTGTGGCGCCAGGTCGACCGCTTGAGTGACCCCACCGGGCGATCGTCGCTCTTGCGCACAATCACCAGGTGGAGGTCGTCCTCTTCCTTGAGATCATCCTCGATCCATGATGCGGTGGCGGATACCGAACGCGGGATCATGCCCTGGCGCCAGCTGGCGCCGTACTCGGCATCGTCTTTCTCTACCGAGCGCAGGTATACCAGCTCACCGACCAGGAACGAGTGCTTCAGGTGACCGGTTCCCGGTTCTGGTTTCTTTTCGTCTTTGGTGTCCTTCGATTCGTCAGTCATGAGTTTTCCTTCGACCTCACCCGCGGTTCCGGGTGAGGAATTGATTACTTCCACGTCAAATGCTTCGTACATTCGAAGCTGCGGGCGCGCCGATCGTGGCGGTTGGCCGCTTTTCCATGCTGCCCTGCAGGTATATGCCGATGGCGATGAGCATGCTGCCCATGACCTGGCGAATGTTGGTTAGGGTGCTGTCGTGTCGTGCCTGGCGTGCGGCCTGGCGGATTGTCTGCTGGTGTTGGGTGATCTCAAAATCACTGATATATCGTGTGTTCAAGCTTTTGTTCCTCTCGTACAGCACGAGGCCTGTGTTTGTGGCGATCGAATGCAGCGCGCAGGTTATTTGACGTGGCGTGGTTCGGGGTCACAAACATGGAATAATCCTCGCTGTTCACAACAATGGGATGGGCTACGGTCATGGCTAGAAAACCAGCCATACATCGGTTCGGCGCATCGTAATCACAATTGGCTCCTTCCTGGGCAGAAACCGCCATGACGATGACCGTTTCCGCAGCATCTCCCTCGTGTGGAGAGCAGGTCCGACACAAATCTGGATCAGCAATAATCGACATAATGTATCGAAAATTGGCTCGCCGATAACAGATGGTGACGATGTTTAGTTGTTCGATCTGCGTGTGAGACTATCGCTGTGAAACAGCGAATCCCGGTTGGTATCTGGCGCTAAGCCTGCGGGCCGGCGCCGAAAAGCAGCTGAGTTATCAACATCAAACGCTCCCTTCTGGCATGATGCGTTGGGGCATCATCCGGGCAGATTCCGTGCTGGTGGGCGGGGAATCGAGCAAGTGGCAGATACCGCGGGCAGTGCGGCAGGAGCGGATCGCTCGCGTTCTCTGAGCGTGCTCCACATGCAGTGTACACAACACATTCCGAAATTTCTCGGTTTTCCGAATTTTCCTTCGCTAGAAATAATGTGTCGCTGTCCAAAGCCATCGGCGGCTATCCGGCAAGGCCAGGCCGGACTGCTGCTGATCCAGCCAATACTGGTAGATGATCTTGGTAATCGGGGCGGCATGGCTAATACCCTCGCCTACGTTTTCAACCATCACGATGCTGGACAACTGCACCGGTTCCCCCTTGCCGGGCATGGGGGCATATGCGGCGAACCAACTGTGCGGGCGGCCATCCTCGTTCGGGCGATCGTTCTGGGCCGTACCGGTCTTGCCACTGATGGTCCAGGGAAAATCGCCAAACAGGCGCGTGCTGCCATAGCCATAGGGATCGCTGGTTTGGCTGCGGAGTGCGGTCTGGATCCAGCCGATCTGCTGATCGGTGAGCGGCAGCCTGTTGCGCACTTCCCGCTTGCCCACCTGCACCGGCTCCTCACCCGCCACCCGGGTTTTATCAACCACATACGGAATCAGCACATCGCCACCATTGGCGATAGCCGAATAGGCAACCGCCATCTGCAGCGGGGTTGCAGTCATGAATCCCTGGCCGATCGCGAGTTGCACGTTATCACCGGTGGCCCAACCATCGCCCTGGGTTTCCTGCTTCCAGGTGGGATCCGGAATTACGCCGGAGGTACTGCTGGGGAAATACGGCATATCCACCGGCTGGCCGAGGCCAAAGCCACGCGCCATCTCCGGCAGCGCATACGGATCTACCAGATCCATATCGGCACCAATGCGGTAGAACACTGTGTTGCAGCTGTTCACCAACGCCTGGTGCAACGTGAGGGTGCCCTGGGCGGTGACATTGTTCTCCACCACCCAGTCGTTCCAGGTTTGACCGGCTATGGTGAAGCTGGCCGGGCAATCCACCAATGTCTGATCGGTGTAGCCGAGCGTATCCATGCCACCGGCGGTGGTGATGACCTTGAAGATCGAACCGGTGGGCAGGGGTTGGCTCACGGCCCGGTTCAGCCACGAGAGCATGACCGGATCGTTGAGGCTGGCCTGATCCTCCGGGCTGAAGTTCTGGGTAATGTAGCCATTCGGATCAAAGTTCGGGTGGCTCACCATTGCCAACACAGCACCGGTTTCCGGATCGAGGATCACGGCGGCGCTGCGTTCGCCCACGGTAATCTTCTTGCCGCCAGGGCCGTCGATCTCCTTCACCGAGGTGGCGAGGGCCTTATCGACTTCCACCTGGAATTCGGCATCCACCGTCAGGATCACATCGGCGGGAGGTTGCCCTTTGGCAGTGGCAATCTCCGCCCTCTTGGCGCGGGTGGTGCATTCCACCGCCGAAAGCGTCCCACCCGGCTTGCCAGTGAGCACATCGTTGGCACCATATTCCACGCCCGATCGACCCACCAGCTGGCCTTCGACGATGCCCTCATCGGCTTCCATATCTTCGGCATTGGCTAGCGTGACATAGCCCACCAGGTGTACGGCCGAATTGGCATAGGGATAGTAGCGCTGGGTGGCAGCGCGCACCCGCACGCCGTTAAAGCCGGTGAATGCGTTGAGCAGGTTGATCTCGTCCGCGGCCGGCATGTCCTTCAGGGCAACTTCCCATGAGGCATTGGGCGATGCGCCAACCCGGCGCTCGATCTCGGCCTGTTCCATATCCAGCACCCGGGCCAGTTCCGGATAGACGACCGCCGGATCGGTGATATTGGCGGGAATCACACTAACGCGGGTGACGGGCCGATCTTCCGCAAACACGCGGCCCTCGCTATCGAGGATCTTGCCGCGAATGAAGGTTTCGCCGGTAAACGCCACACAGCCATTACTGCCGAGCTCGTTGAGGATGAGCGATGGACTCCACACCACGCGCCAACCGGCACTCTCGCGGATCATGGTGAGTTCCATTTCCTGCTTGAGTTCCCCAACCAGCCCACTTTCATAGGTGACGATCAATTTGACCGTGCCGTTCTCGGTCACATCACCATCCTGCTGCACGGCGATCTTATTGATACCCGCCACGCGGGCCACACCATCATATTTCTCGACGAAAGCGCTTTCGGTCATGTTCTCGCGCGTGGCTGCCGAAGTGAGTGGATACATGGCGGCATAATCCTTGGCCATCCACAAGGTGATCCACTCGGTGGTGAGTTCGGCGGGATATTCAAGCGTAGCTGGCGTGGGCGTGGGAATCGGCGTCACCGTTGGGGTGAGGTTGATCTCGGCGGTGGGCGTGATCAGGGCAAGGTCGCCATTCTCCTCGCCACCCGTTCCGATTGGCAGACCGTTTTGCATCAGGATCACGCTGGCCGCGGCGATGGCGAATACCAGGACGGCTGCGAAGGCCCACGGCCATTTGGGTGGTTTGCGTGGCGCAGCGTAGGGGGATGAATTGAAGTTGTATGCCACTGTGTGTTGATCCTGGTGTGATGTCGGCAAGGATGCAAGGATACCTATTGTCCGTACATGCTAACAAACTCAGCCGGCTCTCGCTTCGCGACCAAAGACATCGATGACAGTTTCGTCGATAGTGCCCGCAATCAGCGCAGCGGGATCGGTGCGTAGCAGGTGCGCGACCGCGGCTGCGTCGGCAGGGTTGAGTTGCAGATCGTCGAGCCGAAAATCGGCGATGCTGCCATCGGNNTGCAACCGCAGGCGCGCGGTCTGGATCGCGGGCAGGCCGATATCGGCCAGCAGCCAGTTCCGCCCCAATGCCTGCGCGGCGGCGCCGGTGGTGCCGCTGCCGCAGAAGAAATCGGCCACCATCCCACCCGGCGGACAGTAGGCGGCAATGAGCCGCTGCACCAACTGCATCGGTTTCTGGGTGGCATACCCCTGCCCTTCACGGGCGTTGCCCTTAATGATCGAGATATCGGTAAACACATCGTCCTGCGCCTTGCGTTCGGTATCGAAATCGAATAGCACGTCATCATCGTGCAGGTCGCGATCAAGCTGCCGGGTGCGGGCGATGATGCGGCGGTGGATCAACTTGTCGGTGCGATGTTTCACCGTGCCATACAGCACCCGATTCCCGGTGAGATCGCGGGCGAACCGGGCACGATACTCGCTGGGCAGCGTGTGCTGCGGCTGGAAATACCAATCGGGCGATGCGCCGTAGATCAGCAGGGTGTCGTGGTTCTGGGGGAAGCGACGACTGGTGTTGCTCATTTTGCCGTAGCGCCAAATCACCTCGTTGATGAGCTGGTCTTGGCCGAAAATGGCATCGAGCGCGATTTTCACATAATGGCTGCTGTGCGTATCGAGGTGAACACAGATGCTCCCGGTGTGCTTGAGCAACGGTCGCATTGCCACCAGCCGTGGCACGAGGAATTCCAGATAGCTACTCAGGCCCTGGGGCCAGGTATCGGCGTAGGCGTCACGGACGATGGTATGCCCCGGCAACACAATTCGCTGGTGATAGGTCGCGTTGCTGGCGAAGGGCGGATCGATATAGATGAAATCGATGCTCGCTGGCGGGATCATGGCCATCGCCGCGAGGTTGTCCATATGTAGCAGCGCGCTGCCATCCATCGGTAATGTATCGGCGGGTTCGCGGACGTCAGGCTGCGCGGAAATTTGCTGGACCAATGCGGACAACGTGGTTAGCGGATTGATCACACAACCTCCTGAAACCGGCTACCATAAAGGCCGATACCCAGATTTTCGCATGCGAGGCCCCTATGTCCCAGCAGGATCCCAATCGACCACCCACCATCCGTATCGATATGCGCATTCTTTTCCCGATGTTCGGCATCCTCTTTGCGCCGTTTATCGGTTTCCTGCTCAATGCCAATTTGGGATTGGCGATCCTGGTGGTCTGCCTTGGTGTAGTTGCCTGGATGACGTGGAACCTGGCTGAACAGGCGCCACGACCGCAGGCGCGCACCCTGAAGATGGGCGCGGTGATGAATGGCGTGATGGCCGTGGCGGCGCTGCTCCTGCTGTTGGTACGCCTCTAGCCAGAAAGATGCACCTTCCCTTGCTTTCGACGATACTTTTCAGATTGTTAACGAAAGCTTAACGGATGGAAGTGGTGTAGCCCGTGGATGTGTTCATTCGGGAACTTGATGTCTACAAAGATAACGGCCTGCTGATTACGGATGCGATCGCCCGGTTGGGCCTGGCTGCCGTTTTGGGGTTGTTTGTGGGCCTGGAACGGGCGCGTCGGGAACAATCGGCCGGCATGCGCACGTATGCGGTGGTGAGCATGGCCAGCGCCCTCATCATGCTTGTGTCCACGTATGGGCTGCCGATGGTAGAAGGTCGGCCGCAGGATCCGGGCCGTATCGCTGCGCAGGTCGTGAGCGGTATCGGCTTCCTCGGCGCCGGCATCATCTTCATGCGCCAGAACGTGGTGCACGGGCTTACCACCGCCGCCAGCCTGTGGGCGGTTTCGGGGGTGGGATTAGCCGTGGGTGGTGGCCTCATGCTCACCGGCACCATTGCGACCGGGTTGCTCCTGCTCATTTCGGGCGGCCTTTACCCGGTGAAGAAGCGGCTGTTCAACCAAAATTCCAGCGAACACCGGGTGCGATTGCACCTGACCGATGCCACATCGGTCATTCCCGATATCCGGGCCCTGGCGCTCAAGGAGCCGGGGTTCGAGCTAACCTCGCTCGATTTTGAATCGACGGTAGACAAACGCAAGAGCGTGCTGGAACTGCGTATCAGGGTGAAAGATCCCGACGATGCCATTGTGATCGTGAAGCGGATGGAAGCCATTAAAGGCGTGGATCGTATCGGTTGGCACGTAGGCGAGATGACTCACTAGCTGCGCTTGAGCGTCATTTCTATGCCCGTGTTGCCGGTGCCGTAATACGAATCCATCGTGCCCGTGCGCACAAACCCCATCCGGGCATACATCGACTGGGCAGCCGTGTTATGCTCCTGCACCATTAGCACCGCCGAGAGCTGCGGGTACTTATCCAGCACGGCGTTCATCAGTTCGGTGCCGATTCCCTGCTGGCGGTAATCCGGATGAACAGCGATATTCATGATGCGCAAGCGGCCACGATCGACATCGGCAATGATGCTGCCGGTGGCCCGGTCACCATCACGTGTGACCAGGAAGGTGATCCCCGGCATCAACCAGAAAAAGGCCAGCATCCACCACTTGTAGGCCAGATCGCGTCGAAACGATGCCCGCTGAATCGCGGCCAGGTCGCGGAGATCGCGCCAGCCGGCATAGGTGATGTGTGCTGATGTGGCGATTTGCGCCATGCAATTTCCCTGTTTCCAACGCTGGCCGGAGGGTTAGCCCATTTCAATAATATTCCAGCCGCGATCGGGGAATCCTGCCTTTTCCGCAACCCGGGCCGAGGCCGCGTTGTGCGTGCCGTGCAGGTACATGGGAATGCCCCCGTTCTCCCACACCATCCGCGCCGATTGCGCCACCAGCGCCTGGGCCAGGCCCTTGCCGCGGTACGCGGGATGGGTTCCAACCGAGATTTCGGACCCCAGTTCGTTGTGCTGCTTCAGGCCGACACCGGCAGCGTAGCTGCCATCCTCGGCCCAACACACCAACACACCGCCATTGAATGGCCGCAACCAATCGGGCAGGCGGGGATCATCGGCCTCACACCACTCCCCCACTGCGGGCAGATCCACAAACTCGCCCAAATAGCGGAACACGCCGCGCCCAAAATGCATATCCGGGTGCCCGAACAAGGCTGGCAGGGTTACGTATGCATCCGAGGTACCGAGCTCATCCTCAATCTGGAGCGGATCGAGTTGCTCGCCATTGGGGAAAACGGTCGGCGAGAAGGTCAGCACCGTACCGGCGGGACTTTCGATGCCGAGGAATGGGACGATCTTGCCATCCCAGCGGGCTTCGTCGCGCAACTCGCAACTGCGCAGTTCCAGCGAGGCCGATGGTGGCCAGGTGCCGAGCCGCGTGCTCAGGAACGCATCGAG
>DJVD01000159.1:0-1860 GCA_002440805.1 Chloroflexi bacterium UBA6265 | reverse complement strand
CATAGCTCTCCGGGCTGGTGACGCGGAATCGACCGGCCTCGAGTGGCTCAAGATCAAACAGGCGGGGTTGCTCGCTTTCCTTTTCGGTGTCCTCATCGATATCGATCACGGTTAGGTGCAGGCCGGTCTCGCTGCGGGTAACCTCGAAACGGGAATCGTGGCGCAGGTATGTGCCGGTATACGCCTCGAGTTCGAGCTGGCTGAGATCGGCAGCCGGCCGGGAAGGTTTGGTGATATGCAGTTCATGCTCCAGCACCCACTCTTCCAGCGACGAATTGGCATAGATGGAGACATCGCTGTTGCCAAGGCTGGCGAAAGCGAAATTGTGCGCGGGATAGAGAATGAGGTTGGCGCGATGCCCGCCCCATGCGCCGCCATGGCCGATGCTGGTACCGGAATCGCGGGTGTAGATACTCCAGCCGATGCCGTAGGACCGATCGTAGGTATCGGCTTCGATCACCGGCTCCCGCATGAGCACGGCGCTTTCGCTGCTGATGATGCGATCGCCATTGATCTCGCCCTTGTTGAGGTGCATTTGCGCAAACGTGAGCAGATCGCCGATCGATTGCATGATGCCACCGGCGGCATTGGAATGGCGCGGCAAGTGGCGGCTTTGCGTGAGGGACACGCCATGAACGCGATCGACCATATGGCCGGCGGCGATGGCGGAATTCATCGCATCGTCGGGAAACAACACGGTGTTTCGCAATTTCATCGGCGCGAAAATGTGTTCTGCCATCACGGCCTCAAACGGGTTCCCTGTGAGTGTCTGGATGATGTGACCCACGAGATAGAAGCCGGCATTGTTGTACGAGTAGAAGCTGCCGGGCTGGAACCACTGGGTGAGCGAATGGAATTCACTCACGGCCTTTTGGTAGGCATCATCGCCGCGACCATAGCCGGTGAAGCGATCGCCATCGAAACCGGCGGTGTGGCTGAGCAGCATCCGCAAGGTGATGGCATCGCGAACATCATCGTCACTGAGGCGGAAATCGGGAATGTAGTTCACCACCGGCGTATCGAGGTGGAACAGGCCCTGTTCCACCAGCCGCATCACCAATGTGGCGGTGTACACCTTGGAGATGGAGCCGATGAGGAAGAGATTGTTCTCGCGCATGGGATAGCCGGCATCGGCATTGGCGAATCCGGCCACGCTAATGGAGCGCTCGCCATTGCGAACCATGCCGCCGGCGAGGCCGATGGCATTCCAGCGGGCGGTTTCTCCCTGCACGGCGGCAGCGAGATTGCCGTACGGGGGACGATCGGCAGGCCAATTAATCATCGATGGATTGATCTCGGACATGAACGTGGAGGCTCCTTGGCGTTATAAACCGGTTGCCTCATTTCACCCGACAATCAGGGTTCGTGCAACGTTTAGCCGATCGGACTCAGGCTGGTGTGGGTATCGTACACGTCCACGCCTTCCTTGCGCTTGAACAGCGAGATCACGCGATAGGTCACCGGCGTTGCCAGCACCTCAATGCCAATTTTGACGATGAGGTTGGTGTACACCATTTCCCATACGATCTGGTTGGGGAACACACCACCAAAGGCGATGAGCACGAAGATCACCGTATCCAGCCCCTGGCCGGCAATGGTCGAGCCGATGGTGCGCATCCACAGGTGCTTGCCCTCGGTGCGAACCTTCAACTTGCTCAGCACAGCGGCGTTGGTGAACGATCCCACGAGGTAGGCAATCATGCTGGCAGCGAGGATGCGCGGCGTGTTGGCAAATACCATCTGGAAGCCGGCATCGAAGGTGGGATCGTTGTGCGTCGGGAACTGCATCGCCAGTTGGTACACGCCTACGGCGAAGATATTGCACACAAACCCCAGCCAGATCACGCGGCGGGCTATGCG
>DJVD01000053.1 GCA_002440805.1 Chloroflexi bacterium UBA6265 | reverse complement strand
GCTCGCGAGTGGCTTGAGCAACAGGCGGTAACCGGCTTCCTGGCAGTAGACGATCTGGAGGTGGAGGCAACGGGGCGCTGCTATCGACTTCCGGATGGCTTCGAGGCAGTGCTTGTTGATCCGGAGAGTCTACTGGCGATGGCCCCCATGGCCCAGATCTTCGCCGGGTGTGTCAAACCGCTCGACCAGATACTCACCGCCTATCGATCCGGCGGTGGGGTGCCATTCGCTGATTATGGACCTGATCTCGCCGAGGGGCAGGCCGGCACCACGCTTCCCCAGTTTCGCCACCTCCTTGCCCAAGAGTGGCTACCAGCCATGCCGGACGTTCATGCCCGACTACTGGGCGATCCCCCGGCCCGCATTGCCGATATCGGCATGGGGCTCGGTTGGTCGAGCATTGCCATCGCCAAGGCTTATCCCAAGGTGCTCGTTGATGGGTTCGACCTGGATGCTACGTCAGTGGCGGCGGCGCGAGCGAACGCCGAGGCGAGTGGCGTTGCCGACCGGGTTGTGTTTCATCAGCAGGACGCCGCGGAAGCTGAGTTCAGTGGGAAGTACCACCTCGCACTCGCGATCGAATGCATCCACGATATGTCCGATCCTGTGCGAGTGCTGGACGCTATGCGGCAACTGGTCGGGTCGGGAGGCGTGGCCCTTGTGGTGGACGAGAAAGTGGCTGATCGTTTCACCGCTCCGGGAGATGAAGTTGAACGCATGATGTATGGCTGGAGTATCTTCCACTGCTTGCCGGTAGGAATGGTGGAACAACCAAGCAATGCAACAGGCACCGTGTTGCGGGCAAATATGATGCGTGATTATGCAACAAGGGCCGGATTTGCGAGTGTGGATGAACTCGCAATCAAGCACGATTTCTTTCGCTTTTATCGCCTGAACGCCTGATAGCGCGACTCGACATTCTCCCCAACATGAGTACTGGCCATCGTGATCATTTCACGATGGCCAGTACTTGGAGACGATATCGTGGCGTGAAACGCGCCCATGACGGGGATGTTAGTCAACAACCTTCAGATTGAAGACCATGCCGGCCGGGTAGTGACCCTCGACCCAGCAGGAAACCTGGTACGATCCGGCCTCCTCAAATGTCATGGTGAGCGATGCGGTTGCACCTGGCTTTATGTCCTCGACTTCCAGTTCCTTGCCATCGGCTTCAAGAGGTTCATCCTTGGCACCGGCCTTTTCAACGACGAACTCGTGAACCGATACACCGTCGTTGGTGAGCTGGAAGGTATATTCCTGGCCCACCTTCAACGTAGAGACGTCGGCCGTGATGCTGTATTCGGTCAGGGTGACATTGATATCACCGGCAGCGGCCGGCGTCCCCATGTCGGTCGCAACCGGCGAGGCCATGTCTGGAGCGCCAGCACCGAACTCAGTGCCCGGTGCTACCACGAACCAGACGTCGCCGACTCCGTGCCCGGTTGTGTCCCCTGCCTGCTTGTCGCCTTGCCAGTAGTACAGGGGGATATCGTTGTAGGCGAGTTGTTTGCTACCGTCAGTACGATCAATGAGTGACAGTTCGCCATGCACGAGCATCGGCAGGGTCAGTGGCTCTTCGGCCGTCATGGGCGGCCAATTGGCTGCGCAATCGTCGTAGCAGGTGCTTTCGCCTGCGACGGTGTCTTTGGTAAACATGTAGAGCGTCATGCCGTCTGGATCAGTGAGATACGAGCCCAGTGCCGCGTCCTGTCGCACAAATACGGTGGGCATATCGTTCATTTCGTCTGCCACCATACTGGTGCCAGGCACAACCAGGAGAATGGTGAGCATGATTGATATCAGGGTTCTCTTGAACACGGTTATCCTCCTTTGCCGATACTCCGAACAGGTAGTTCAAACAGGGAAACGCGAGGTGTGAATTGATCTGTACATAATGCAAACATGCTATACCTCAGAAGGAAAAAACACAAGAGATAGCAGTTTTATGTTTGTTTGCAGAAGCCGGGTCAAGTTGGGGGGTCCAATGTAGTGCCTGGCGCTTGTACGCCTTCCTTGTCCGGATGCCTCACTCGACCACGGGAAGCGGCATCCCTGACTGGCGATTGTGCGGATGCAGGGATAAAGCCGTCAGGGAAAGAGCGGCGTAGTCTATTCAGGTATTAGTTGCAGGAACTGGAGAAAGGATGCCCCATGCTTGTTGCCGACGCGAAAGCCGTTGCTCGCCAGTGGGTGGAGGAGGAACGTCCATCACTTCAAAATTTCCACGGCGCGTACCTGGCTGGTTCGATGACTTGTCTGCCTGACAACGCCTCACTTCCTGATGCCTCCGACATCGACATCAAGGTCATCCTCGATCTCCCAGACGTTCTGGCGGATCCCCGGAAATTGGTCTATTCAGGTGCGATTCTTGATGTCTCATATGGTCCCGTCAAAGACGTCGCATCGCCCGAGGCGATTCTCGGAAGCTATTTCACCGCCGTCCACTTTGCCCACCCTTCCATCCTGTCAGATCCAACTGGCCGGTTGTCTCAAATTCAGGCAGTGGTTGCCAGTGATTATCCAAAACGTGAGTGGGTGCGGCGGCGATGCCAACATGCCCGGCAAACGTTGGAAACCACCCTGACCGGGTGGGACACGGCCGGCAGCATGAAGGATGCGGTGTCCGGCTGGTTGTTTGCATCTGTCTTTCTGCCGCCCATGGTGCTCGTCGCTGACCTGCAGAACCCGACACATCGCCGGGGCATGGCAAACCTCCTCCAGGTGCTCACCCGCTATGGTCATCGCGAATTGCACGAGCGGGTGTTGGATGCTGTGGGGATCGCAGGAATGTCGCAGGGGGACGTAGAGCGACTGTTTGCGGCGTGTGCCGAAGCGTACGATGCAGCCACAACCATCCTGCAGACACCTTTCATGCTCGCTTCCAATATCAGGTCTTTTGCGCGCCCGATTGCGATCGGTGGCGGGCAGGAACTGATTGCCGAAGGGTTCCACCGGGAGGCTATGGTGTGGATCGCGTTCATCCACACCTTGTGTCACACCGCGTTTGCGAACGACGCACCCGAAGACATGCGCGCCAGGTTTGCCCCCGGTTATCAACACTTGCTGACCGCTCTCGGCGTATCGACACTCGACCAGCTGGCAGAGCGAAAGCAGATGATTGGGCAGCTAATCCCGGATCTTTGGAGCGTGGTGGAAGAAATCATCGACGCGAATCCGGCGATCCGGGATTCATGAACGCCAACCGCCTCCGGTGCGATCTCCAGCCGTCGAGCCGGGAAGGAAGCAAGAGTTTGATTTCCTGGGTAGTCACTGTCGGATTCGGCGATCAATGAGCCTTGGGGAATGAAAGTAACAACCGCCGACCGGTGAGATCACCGGCGGCGGTTGCATGATGCGGTAGGTTCGGGCTAATAGCTAGGCGGTTGCCTGCTTGCTGAGCACAACGCGCCAGGTTTCCGGTCCTTCTTCCAGGTATTCCCAACCCAATTGTCCTGGGCGTTCTGCCATGAACTGGTAGTAGAGCGGCTTCGGATCGTGATCGTTCACCAGCTCAAACGATTCGCCCACGGCGAGGTCGTCGAAGGTTTGGAACAGCAGTGGATGGCGCTCGCGCGGTGGAATCGGGCGCACATCGATTGTGGTCTTCAGGCTCATGGAACTCCCTGCCTCTGGCATTGGTGTGTGGCAACCGACTTGCCTCACGCGTGCTCCGTGAAGCGTATGTTGTTTATCCGACCAAATCAATCGGGATTATTCCGGACACCCGTCGGGGAAATTCCGCACTGCTGTGAATCAACCACGTTGGCCCATTAACCATAGTTGCCAGGGGACATCAGGCAGATTCCGTTGCGTCGCCTAGTAGTTGCCACCATCGTAGTTGGGGAACCAATCCTGCATCAGTTGGTCCTCGGGCAGGCCAAGTTGCTTCAGGCCCTCGCCAACGTCTTCCACCATTGGTTCCGGCCCGGAGAGATATACGAGGGATTCATTCAGTTTCGGGAACTGCTCGTGAAGATTTTCAGGGGTAATACGCTCACCAATCTGGTATTCCACCTTGAACTCCGGGTTGGCTTCCTGGAGCGCGGCAAACTCATTGCGCCACGGCAGCAGTTCTGAGCGGCCGTTGTAAAGCAGCGTCACGGGAATGTCCTTACCCTCATACACGCGCTGCATCAGGATCGAGTAATACGGCGTTACCCCAATACCCGCCGCCACAAACAGGATCGGCTTGTCCGTATCGCGCCAGACAAAATCGCCCTCGTGCGGCTTGATCAGTTGCAGCGCATCATCACCGACCAAGAGTTGCCCCAACGCATCTTTGAAGGTGGAGCCGGTGAGGCGAGTGGTGATCTGGATCACGCCCTCATAGGGAGGCGCAGAGTTGGTGAAGAACCGCTTCGGTCCCTTCTCATCGGGATTATCGTGATTCAGCTGCACACGCACGTACTCGCCGGCGGAGTAGTCGATTTCCTCATCGGCACTGAAAACGAATGCCCAAATGTTATCGATCATATATGTCTTGTCAGTGAGTTTGAGGTTCATGGTTCCCTTCCTGGTCGGTACGACAGATGGGTTGTGCACTGCACGTTCTTTGCCACCACTCCCTCTTT